>CAZJJH010000146.1:0-4848 GCA_964546265.1 uncultured Candidatus Cloacimonadota bacterium | reverse complement strand
ATTACGGAACTCCAGGCGAAAGTTTTGGCTATTTTGATGATGAACTGGGGCAGCTCAGTATTAGAAAAGCAGAAATAGAGAAGAAACGGCATCTTCTGACCTCGGATTATTTTTACGACATCATAACCTATCCCGAATATACTGATCGGGGTGAACCGGTGTATGAACAGATCAATAAACAAGTGAAGCCAAAACGCAAATTTCCCCCTGATTACTGGCGAGACAAATTTAAACGCAAAATGCTATTTGACCTCATCCAGAGCGACGTGCCCGATCCTGGTATGCGTAGCAGCGGTTTCAAAAGGGTTAAGAAACGCCTGAGTACCAGATCATATCTGGTAAGCCTACATATGTTTATCTCTCGTAGCTTCCGGATGAAAATCCGCAATAAAACCAATAATCTGATCACCTTCATCGAAGCCCCGCTTTTAGGATTGGTGATCTCTTTCATCTTAAGACACACCACTAGCGGAAGCTACTCCTATCACGAAAACAACAACCTCTTCATATATATCTTTGTCTCCATCATCGCTTTTATCTTCCTGGGGATGTCCAATTCCATCGAAGAGATTTTGTCTGAACGCAAAATAATCCTCAGAGAGCGTTTAATGAATCTTAAAATGAGCAGTTACCAGATTTCTAAACTGCTCACTCTATCGCTGTTTGGGCTTATTCAGGCTATCCTCTACAACCTTGTCGCATCCTATGTTCTGGGCATCAAAGGTGTGGGATATTATAGCGTGTTGTACTTCTTCCTTGCCACTTTGATCGGTAATTCGCTGGGTCTGCTTGCTTCCGCTTTCATCAAAGAAAACCGCGCGATAATAAACCTGTTGCCTTTGATATTGATTCCGCAGATAATCTTTGGCGGAGCTGTGATAGAATTTGAGAGGATGAACAGAAACCTAAAGCTATATGAGAAACATCCGGTACCGGAAGTGGTACAATTGATTCCCTCTCGTTGGTTATTTGAAGGACTTACTACTGCCTATGCCAAAAATACAAAATTCCACCGGTCCCTGGCTAAAATCCAAAAAAAGGAATTGACATATTTGCAGAGTTACAGGAACGCTACCATTAGTTACAGTGAGTTCCAAAAGAGGCGATCTGAGATTTATTATGCCAAAACAGAGGTTGCCGAAAAGTGGGACCCCAACCGGATAATGAACAATTATCTGAATTCGGCCGTTAGTATGATGGACGGCAAAGTACTAAACGATAATCGCAATGAGTTTCTTTCCAGCTATAAACTTTTGGGAGACAAGAAACACAGAACATGGAATTTTAACGCGTTGGTAATCTTGATTTTTGCCTTGGGCTTGAATCTGATCACCTGGCTAAAACTTAAATTCTATTTTAAAGAATAAAGGAGTGTAATCATGAAAACTCGCTTGATCATCTTTATAGTGCTGATCATGATGCTATTCTCATTTGCCTGCAAGAAAAAAGCAGAGCAAGTTCCAGATACTGAAACTCAGCAGCAAGTAACTACATTTGCTACCCTGCCATCTTTCAAAGAAGTGTATGGCACCCTGGATCAGGTGCAAGTGAAAGATATCTCTGCTGCAGTTCCAACCACAACCTACAAAACCAAGCAGGAAGAAGTTCGTAATGCCTTTTCTTTGGGTCTGCTTACCGCCGATGCCGTTTTGGCTGCCAAAGGCAGAAACAAAGGGAAGCTGAGCGATATTTCAGCTCAGATGATGACCCTGACATCGCTGTTGGGTCTGGAAAGTGAAGTAAACCGCTTGGGTGACGATATGAAAAGCATGATCGAACAGGAGCAATGGGAAGAGCTGGATAAGGCTTTGGATTTTCATAAGGAAGATGTGGAAACCAAGCTCTGGGAAAGCGAAAACTTCGATAACTATACCCTGATGCTTATGGGCGGATGGATTGAAGCAGCAAACCGCATTGCCTGGTTAATCGGGCAGAACTACGATGCCGGACGCAGCTCTGTTCTGGCACAAAAGGGAACCTTTAATCATTTGCTGAACAACCTCAAACAAATCTCTACCCCGCACATTGTGGAACAGGAAGCATTTGTGAAAGCCGTGGCTTTGACCGAGGAACTAAAAGAGATCATTGATAACGATACAAATAATACCTATACTAAAGAACAATTGAGCCAAATCGTTACCAAGACCGACGAAATCAAGGCTGCATTCCAAGAATAAAAATCATGAATCGATATTGTGCGGAATTCTCGGCTAAAGCTCTTTTCCCAGCCGAGATTTCCGCATACCTCTCTGCTTCAGATTACTACAAATCAAAATATTCATTCAAGGAGATCTGCATATGAGATCCCCAGCGATCCTATTTTTTCTTTTTTTTACTTCACTGCTCTGCGCGAATGCCTTTAGTGCTGAAGACAGCCCCTGGGACGATGGTAAATCTATCAATCTAATGTGGCAGCTTAGCCCCATGACCCAAAGTGTTGAGATTCTAAGATTGGAAGCCAACGGAAGCTATAATTCCATATTGAAAAGTGATCGCCCAGAAGGCAAATATATTGATAACGGTCTGGAACCTAACAACAACTACCAATATTTGCTGAAAGCGAGTTTTAGCGACGATTCCATCCAGCTTATGGCAAGCGCCCGCTCCCTCGAACAGTGGTTTTATCTTCGTAAGCTAGGCTTTATGATCTTGTTGCTTCTTGTTTCTGCGGCAATCATTTACTACATTCAGGCTGCTAAGCGAGGGAAAGAGTTTTACATCAGACGCATCGCCGGTTTGGACAGCATGGAAGAAGCCATCGGGCGCGCTACTGAAAAAGGCCGCCCTATCCTCTATGTACCGGGAATCAGCGATCTTGACGACATCCAGACCATTGCCAGCTTAACTATATTGAGCCATTTGGCAGAACGTAGTGCGGAGTATAACACGGAGCTCATTGTGCCCTGCAGATTCTCGATGGTGCTTTCTGCCGCCCGCGAAGTGGTAAGAGAAGCATACATCAAAGCAGGCAGACCGGATGCTTTTAAAGCAGATAACATCTTTTACCTTACTGACGATCAGTTTGGCTTTGTGGCAGGTATTGACGGAATCATGCTCCGGGAGAAACCAGCGGCAAACTTCTTTATGGGCTCCTTTTATGCAGAATCCCTGATTCTGGCAGAAACCGGTTTTGCCACTGGAGCAATTCAGACTGCCGGAACAGCGCAAGCCCACCAGTTACCTTTCTTTGTTGTGAGTTGCGACTACACCCTGATCGGTGAAGAGCTCTTTGCCGCCTCTGCTTATCTCTCCAAAGATCCCCAGCAGTTAGGCAGTTTAAAGGGGCACGATTTTGGCAAGTTATTGGTGATAATATTGATAATTGTCGGAGTAATCTTTGAGATTCTGGATATATCTTTTCTGAAAGAATTCATTGCCGGGGCGGTATCATGAAGCGTTCTCTCCCTCTTGTATTTGCCTTTATCGTCGGCGCCATCGTATTGCTTTCGGAATTCATTCCGCATTACCCCTTCAATCAAATTGTATCCACCTTGGAGCAATGGTTTATGATCATCTCCGGCTTCGCCATTCTCTTGGGACAGATAAGCCTTATCAGGATGCATACTAATAAGATATCCAATCGTTTGCCGGATTGGCAATACCATCTGGCGGGGCTGATCAGTTTTACCTTGATGCTCGTCTTTGGCTTGCTCTGGGGCATGCAGGAGACGCCCGGCCTTTTAGGTAATGGCGAAGCTATTGTTTCCTGGATGGGCACCAAGCCTTTCGATTATCTGTTCCAAAACGCCTATATGCCACTTTCGGCAACCCTCTTTTCCCTATTGGCTTTCTTCATCGCCTCAGCAGCATATAGGGCTTTTATTATCCGTGGTTTTGAATCCAACCTTTTAATGATCACGGCAGTCATAGTAATTATCGGCAGAACCAGCATCGGCACAATGCTGACTGGTTGGCTACCGGAATCCTTGCAATTCTGGCACATCCCAAATCTGGCAGACTTTATCATGGAATACCCAAATTCCGCCGCCCAAAGAGCTATCCTGATATCTGCAGGATTGGGAATTGTGGGCAGCTCTCTGCGCATAATTCTGGGCATCGAGCGCAGCTATCTGGGAGGTGACAAATGAAGCTCTCCGTAGTAGCAGAACGCCGCATAATCTTCACCGTGCTTTTTATAGCAGTCGCCTTGCCGCTCATCTTCCCCATCGGCTGGACTACCGAAGTATCAGAATATACGCGCATGGCGTATGAGCTAATCGAAACAACTCCTGAGGATAAGGTGGTAATAATCTCTTTTGATTACGATCCTTCCACAATGACTGAGCTGCAGCCCATGGCAGAGGCAATGATAGAGCATGCTTTCAAGAAAAATCATAAGATTATCGCCACCGCGCTATGGCCGATGGGTGTACAAATGGCAGAACAGGCATTCAGTTCAGTTTTATTGAATTATCCAGAAAAAGAACGGGGCAAGGACTTTGTAAATTTGGGATACAAGGTTGGCGGAATGGTTACTGTCCAGGCAATGGGCAGAGATATGAAAGAGGTATTCCCCAAAGATAATCAGAATACTGCTTATGAGGATATCCCCATGCTCACCAATGTCCGAAGGCTCAAAGATATTGCCTGGATCAGCTCTCTTTCCAGCGGAGTGCCCGGAATCAAGGAATGGATGATGGTAGCCCGCGATAACTATCAAGTGCCAGTTACTGGTGGATGCACCGCCATCAGCGCGCCGGGATTTTTCCCATATGTAAATGAACAAAGACAGTTGTATGGACTGCTGGGTGGGCTCAAGGCAGCCAGCGAGTATGAAAGTCTCATTGGCAGATTGGGCAGCGCCACCACCAAGATGGATGCTCAATCCATCGCTCATCTCTTGATCCT
>CAZJJH010000145.1:0-4855 GCA_964546265.1 uncultured Candidatus Cloacimonadota bacterium | reverse complement strand
ATGCCGGGATGATTGCGGCAATTAACAAGAGGAGACAGATCAGCAGAATGCTTTTCCGGGATCTCTGTGCGCAAATACTATGGTTCATATCATTCCTTAAACTTATATTACTGAATCTTGCCTTAGAAATGGTAGCTCAAACCAAAGCTGTGAACGTCACCCAAGCCTTCCTCGTAAGGAGCAAAACCGTAATCCAGATTGAAGTGAGAGATATTTACCCCAAAACCGGCGCTAAGGGCAGAAGAATCAGAATTCATCTTGTATCCCGCGCGGAGGTTCAGGCGCTCAAGCAGAGTAAGTTCAGTGGCAAACATTATCTGAGGTTCTGCATCAGGGGGAGCCATCACGGCGCCTTCCAGGCTCAAGTGCTGGTCTCCCATCCGAAAGCCCTTATACACACTTAAATCGATGCTGTAGGGCAATTTGATGCTTTCTTCATCCATCTTATTGCTGATGCCCAGATTTCTGAGTGCAATGGATACCTGGCTATCTTTCAGCAGGGTGCGCGTGCTTACCCCCAGATCAGCAACCAGAGCCATGGCGGAGGCTGTGTCCAACTTTTGATATGCCACACTCAGATTTGCTCCTGCATAAAGATTCGGAGTCAGTCGCAGTGCGTAATTTCCGCTGATCCCTACATCTGCAGGATTGTAAGTACCGAGCAAAGCGCCTGTCTCATCCCGCTTATCAATCTCGCCGTAACTGAGGTTACGAATTGCCAGTCCAATATGAGAGCTTCGTTTTGCATGTGAGAAGATCAAGGAAGTATAAGCTGTATCGCCCAGCCAGGTGCTATGGGAGGCAGATGCGCTCTTATCTGAATGCATAGCTGAATTTGCAGGCTGCATGATCCACGCTCCGTTATTGCCGGCGCTGTAGAATCCCAAACCCGCCATGGAAAGGCTAAGCGGTGTAGCGGGTATGTTCAGAAATTTGTATCCAAAATCCCCCGCTTGGGAGTGCACTTCTGCCATCAGGTTGCTGCAGAGCAGCACAATCGGTAGTATCCAAATATATCTCTTCATGAGGATTCGCTCCTTAAATTACTTTTCTATGCCAAAGCGCAAGCGGTGGGTCTCGCCTCCGCCTGAGATCAGGGCAAAATATATCCCGCTGCTAAGCTTATCCGCCGGGATGTCAAACAGTTCCAAATTTCTTAAATAGGCAAAAGCCATGCCGCTTTGTTTGTAAACCAAATTTCCGGAAACATCGTAGATGGCAAGCTCTATTTGCATATCTTCCGTTGGCATTACCGATAGCTGGAGCCGGGGCTCGTAGATATTTTTAAGGGGGTTAGGATAAAAATACAGCTCATCCATTACGAACGCGCCACTGCTTTCGAACTGATTTGAGCTTGACGCAGCACCTCTATAAGCGGTTCTTTGAAGATTAGCATATTCTGAGATCCAGCTTTTATCGACAAAAGCATCATCATAATCTGGCAGCGGGGTACGGAACAAATTGCCGTTATTACTGGCTATCCAAAGATAGTCCTCATTATCGGCACCTTTGGAGACAAAGGGTAAGTGTCTTCCCCGGTTGCCAAATGAGATCGGGAAATCCCTGTTTAGTCGCAGGTCTTCTTCCCAAAGGCAGAGGCGATTCATGTTTAAAGCTGCTGCAAGCTCCAGTTTGCCATCAGCATCCAGATCCAGAGCCAGCGCTCCAGCAGAAATTCCATCCGGAGCAAGCCCCATATCCATGAATATCGAGCTCATGTCTCCGCCTCTGTGGTCTATGATATATACCCGGTTGGAAGTTGCCAGGATCATGTCCAGACTACCATTTTTATCCCAATCCTGAATTGTGATGGGGGCGGCAGTAGAATCTGCCATTACAAAAGGAAATCCGGCGCGGGCAACAGCTGCGTCGGGCTGCAGGTTGAATACATAGAGGCTGGAGGGGAATTGGACGATGATGCAAAGCTCTTCATCCAATTCTGCGCTGAATAAGCCGATAGCCAGAGAATCCGCAGGGATTTGGAGATCGTAGCTGGTGGCATTATTGGAAACAGCATCGTATTCATTTAATCTATAAGCGGGTGAGGCTTCGGGGTCGTGGCTGAGCGCAAATAGTTTTTGAGATGTCCAGCTCAGATTTGCCACGATTTGCTCGCTAAGGTTGAAGATATCTTCTTCTGGAGAGCCGGATTCTTTGTTATAGCGAATCACCCGGCTTCTGGAATTCGCTTCGTCGTACAAGGGTAAAAAGAGGTCATCGCCGCCATCCACTGGATGACTGATCCAGCGATGAAGGTTAAGATTCATCGTAAATATGGTATGGTGTTTGTTTACCCTTGCCAGGCGCGCTAATTCATCAACCTGCATCGGGATATAGAGATCTGAGCCATCCCAAGTGTAAAGCTGCTCTATTTCATGAAACTGGATGGGGAAGCCGGGCATCATTGCCTCTTCGCTAAATAGCGCTATTCTCCCGTTTGGCATGGGGTAGAACAACTCATCAATGCCATCGCCGTCAAAATCTATCGGCGCGGCTGGAAGTGTGCTTTCTCCCATATAGCCCGCGTCAAGTTTCCAGGCAAAGCGGATGCTGAAATTCATTATGTTCCCGCTTTTACTGATGTCGTAGATTTCCAGAGGGATGCCGCCATAATAGCTTTGAGATGTGGGGAACCAAAGCACGCCGTTGTGCTGCCGGTCACCGAAATAATCGTTATTGCCAGCGCGGAAGCTATCGTCCGGGCCGCCATATTTATAATCGCTTACCACGGCAGTATCCAGATTTTGGTAACCATCGGCTTCTTCCAGATCCACTCCTTTGTGCAGGGCGTCTGAATTAACCCGGTTCAGATCAAAATTGTTGGAGAATTTCTCGGCAATCACGTTCTCATCGATGTGCCAAATCAATAGACCACTGCCGTCTGTCTCCGGGCTTAATCCATAACCGGGCAGGAAAAAATCCCATTCACTTCCAGTGTAGCGATTTGTCATAAAATCAAACTTGGGAACTACATGAGTGGAATCGTAATACACTTGTTGATCTTCGGGGAGCACCTTAAAGCTGTAGCTGGGAAACATAATACTCAAATTTACGGTATTATCAGCGTTCAAGGCTGGAGCCATGCTAGCATCCGGGTTTTGCTGGCGATTCTCGATCAAGAAGTATTCTTCGGCGGACACGTTTACTTTATAGAGTCTGTTTGCTTCTTTCTGGTGGTTCAGGAAGTGGTCAATTGACAGATTTTCCGCATCGGAATTGATCTCTATTGCTTCCTCCCATCCCAAGTAGTAGCGGCACCAGGCGGATAGCTGAGCTGGCACATAGCCGGAGGCGTTCCACACCCCGGTTCCCATCAAGCCCCAATTCCCTATTCCCTGGCTGGCGCCATTGCTGCTATCGTTATCAAAGAGAGTAGGAAGTCCCAACACGTGGGCAAATTGATGGGCAAGAACGCCATAGATGCTGAAGAGGTAGGCGCTCTCGTTCTCATCTCCGGAGCCGGGAAAATAATCGTGATACTCGTCCTCGGGGACGATCACCACGTTGGTCAGAATAGCTCCGTCAGGAGTCTGAAAACCAGGGTATTCATCATTTTGGGGATCAAAATAGGATTGAAGAAGTTTTCGCGTGAGGAATGTGCTCCAGATGCTGTCTGTCCTTTCTCGGTCGATGTCTGCCTCCTGACCGGGTCCGGCATGAAAGATTATCAGTCCATCATAAAGGCTGAAGTTTATCTCGCCGGATAGCTGTGCCATGATATCCGGAAGTATCTGGGGCAGGCGCGCGTCTGTCTTGGAGGAGGTATCAGCTCCGTAATAGCTCATTGGGCGGGGAAGGCTGATATATTGCGGATGCACGGTGTATGAAAGCTCATACTGCCCATGTGAAGCATCGGCAAAGAAATCTGAAAGATGTAGCATCCAGCGTTCAAAGAAGACACTATCGTGATTCAGAGAATCGGGATAATCCTCCGCGGTTCTAAACTGCACATCACTGAAATCTACCATCAACGCCAATATATTTTGCGGAAGTTCAGGATTTTTTTGCGTTGGCTGGCCATCTGTGGAATTTGTTCCATTCACAGCGCGAGAAGTGTATTTTGGGAGCATTTCAATCTTGCTTGCCTCCCAATTGAGCGGAAACTCTTTATAGGCAGGATGGGGTGGCACCATGGTATATGCCATTGAGCAAAGTGTGAGGAGCACGATTAAGTGCATGATTTTCACCCGGTTACGCATAATGTAGATTTCTCCCATAATTTTTACTGTGAATATACAAAAGCAACATTAGAACCCAAACAAACTATTTCAAGATAAAAAAATGGTCAAGCAGAAAGAATCGCTTATGATTCGTTGATCTAGTTTAAGGCATCCGGGATTCCTACTCAGCCAAAAAAGCTGCCTCCAAAGAGACAGCTTTATATGCAATACGTTGTTCGTTAATGCTATTAGGATTCGATTACTTCCACATTCGCGCGGGGAATGCGGATGCGGGTTCCATCGTCAAACTCGGCTTCCAGGATGCGAACCAGAGTTTCTGATTCCACTTTGGTGAGCTCTTCGGGGAGCGCAGTTACCTTGGCGATTGTGCCAAAGTGAGGCTGACGAATGATGCGCACCATGGTGCCGATCTCTAGGATTGGCATGCTGGCTTCTTTGCTGATCAATTCATCTTCTGTGAAATCCAGCGGGATGATTATCTCGGGGCGGATCACGCCGGCGCGGATTTGGGTGTGACCATGAATCGAGGCTTTGTGTCCGCTGAATTGTTTGAGCAGATCAAAAGTCTTCTTTGCCATCGTGATTTTACCGAAGCCTTCGGTACAGACAATGGTGAGGCCGATGTTTTCATGTCCGGTGATAGCGACGCCGATATCGTAACCCAATAGTTTTTT
>CAZJJH010000144.1:0-4859 GCA_964546265.1 uncultured Candidatus Cloacimonadota bacterium | reverse complement strand
ATAGCAGGCAAGAGAAAGAAACACCGGATAAACGCTGTTGTTCAGGGTCGCCACATCATTAAAATTGAAGAGGTTATAGTCTGCCCAGACACGCCCGCCACCGTGACCCATAAATTGTACAAACTGCGTTCCGCTGTTTATGGCATCTTTCAGATTAAATGTACCGCCAAAATACTCCGGGCTAACAGTTTGAGTATTGGTATAAACCCTCGTTACCCGGTAATGGGAAGGGATGCTAATGTCCCGGATGCGCTCGGATTGTTGGGCAAAAATATCTCCATCATCATCGATCTTACCCCCTGCCGTAAGTGTAATATGATTATTCCACAAACGGTTTGTCTGCAGATTTGTGCGATACTCCAGGGCCTTCACGGCATAGTTTAATATTTGCTCTTCCTCCCACACATTCAAGCGGGCGATGCTGATATCCGGAACTGTATCTGTACCCACCAGGCAAGCATACCAGGTATCGCTCGCAGTTGCGCCATGCTTATAGGTCCAGGTTTTCTTCACGGGAATCAGGTTATATTTGCGGCTGGGACTGTTATCCCGGCTATCAGCTATTCCCTCTCCCAAAAGCACTACATGGCTTAGGCGGGGTCCGCTCCAATATTCATACGCATAGCTTAAGAAATCTTTGATCGATTCTGCAGAGACTATGCCACTGTTAAACTCATCATACACATCTTGAAGATCTACCAGCTTCACACTGTGACCCTCACTTTCCCACAGATCCACCAACATTTGAGTTCCCTCTGCCTGTAGAAACTGGTAGGGGCTGATCATGATTACATTGGCAGAATTCTGCGGATTTTTCAGATCTGAAGGAATATTCAGTCTTAGAGATTTTGGTTCTTTTTTCGCTGATTCTTCTACGGCGTAGTAACGGATGGCTTGTGAGGATACGCTATCCTGCAAGCTTACCGTATAAGGCGCTCCACCATCTACCGTAAAAGGCTCTATCTGCATGCTGCTGAAGATGCTGGAGCCAATCTTATATACGGATACATCGGGAGAGGAAAAGCCTTGAACATCAAATTGAAAGAGGCCATTGGGACGATCATTCGGCTTGCTGAATTTGATAAAATCTTCATCAGTCCGATATTGGCGCCAGTAACTTATCTCTATGTTATCCAGAAGCACCTGTTCTTTATTTCCGGAAGCCGTGTTTCCCGAAAGGCTGATATAGGCATTATTGGTTCCATGCCGCAAAAAGGAGTTGGCAATCCCTTCCTGGTTAACAAAGATTTTTTCTGTCTGCCCCCTCCAGGAGTGAGTGTTTACCATCGCCTGATTCAAGCGGATGGTTGCCTCATGGTCATATTCACCAACAGGCAAGTCTTCCAGATATGTAAGGCCATGAAGAGTAAACTTCACATTGGCTTTACGAATTCTGCTATCGATGGGATGTTGCAATTCCAGAGGAATAATTTCCAGGTCTGGAGCGGTGATCTTCTCCCAGAACCACACGTCCTCTCGGTAATACTCCGGATTCTGCGTGGACCAAGCTCTGCCCAATTTATCACTAATCAGTTGCTTCTCAAAAAATACTGTTTCTTCGTAAGCATCTGCCAGTGTAAATTGCATGGGATTACTGTTGATCAAGCCCCCGTTTTCTACCACCATCCTGGCTCCATATCCATCTTTCAAGCTCAGCGTATATACGTTTTCGGCAGTGTAATCGTCTGAGTGGCTTATATCTCCATAATGCTTATCACCAAAGAATTCAAAATAATCCTGAGGGTCAAAACTGCCATCTTCTTCTCCATAGAAATGGATGGGAATCTGCCCATATTCATCCCGCAGTTCCAAAAATCTGGGGTCAACTTGATCAGGATCCCAACTCAAGTCCATCTGAAGAGAATCCGTCATCTCTGTGATAAAACTCTTTAAAAGCTGATAGGAAACCTTATATATGCCTTCGCTATCCACTACTATCTGAATCTCAGATATCGTGTCATCTGCATTTTTAGGGCTTTCATATTGGGGGTTCTTCTTTCTGGGCAAACGCCATTTTTGAGAACTGCTGTTATTGATAAAAAAACTGTCCGCAGAACTGTCGATGGGGCTATAACCAAGCTGCCAATTTTCGGTAGCTTGTTTGGATCCGGAAATACTAACGGATATCTGCAATTCGTTGTGAACCAGCAATTCTTTTTGTGCGGCATTATACTGGAAAGGGAATATCCGCAAGCTAACAAAGCGTCTGTCTCCCACATATGCCGGCTCTGAAATCTCTACTATGCTTGAGGGATATAATTGGTTTTTGGAATATGCCGCATTGTCTTTTCGAGTTTCATATATCGGCTCTTCTCCCTCCAAATACATGCTGGGCACAGGATAAATATCTATGCTCTTTTGAGTGCTACTTTTTTGCGAAACGATTCTGGCGCTGGCGTTGCCATCATGTGGGATGGCAATGGCATAACTGAAAGATTTTAACTGAGGATAGCCCTCTTCTCCTGTGAAAAATCCGGCATCGGATTCTATGTAATGATATTGTAGCCCATTTACCTGTTTTTGAGCCAGATTATAACTTGGTAGCCGGAATTCAAGGCTCAAAGCATCGTTGCTTTCGCGGATTACATTTAGCTCGCTTGCGTATATAAATGCCGGCACAAGCAGTAATAGCAGAATTATGTATCTTTTCATGATCTCTCCGTTAAAAAAACCTCATTCTTTCTTTTGCCAATATCCTTGCGATAGACCTTTCCCGGAAAATCAATCCGTTCGATTTCCTTATAAACAATGGCTCTCGCTTCATCGATATCTCTCGCACTGGTAACCACGCTCAGCACTCTACCTCCATTACTCCGCCAGGAATCCCCGGCTTTCTTGATGCCCGCAAAATACAATTTTGAATCCAGCCTGGGTATCGATATTGGGATGTCCTTCTCATATGAACCAGGGTAACCCGGAGCTGCTAGCACAACAGCCAAAGAAGTTTTCTTTTCCCACATAAGTTCCAATGAATCTACTTTCCTATCGCAAATGGCCATGCAGATATCCATAAAGTCAGTCTTGAGCAAAGGTAGCACCGCCTGTGTTTCAGGATCCCCCAAACGGCAGTTATACTCTATTACTTTAGGACCTTCATTTGTGATCATCAAGCCCAGATACAGGATGCCGCTATAGGGGGCATGTTCATCTTCCATCGCTTTCATGATTGGTTTTAAAATTCCGCTTTCGATGGTTTTCCGATATGCTTCGGCTTTGCTAACAGGAGCATAAGCGCCCATCCCGCCTGTATTGGGTCCTTTATCGTTGTCAAAAACTTGCTTATGGTCTTGCGCAAAAATAGTGCTCTTAAAATTCTTGCCATCACAAAAAGCGAATAGAGATACCTCCCATCCTTGAAGAAATTCTTCTGCCAATACCCCCGTGCTTCCGCACTGTTGCTCCAAAAGCGTAGAACAAGCAACCAGGGCTTGGGACAAATCTTCAGCAATGATTACCCCTTTGCCTGCAGCAAGCCCATCAGCTTTCAAAACCACAGGCATTGAAAAGCGGGAAAGCACCTGCTTAGCCTGATGTAGCTCATTTATCAGGGCATATCTGGCAGTAGGAATGTGGTGCTGCTCCATTATTCTCTTAGCATATGCTTTTGAGCTTTCCAGCATCGCAGCCCTTTGGGAAGGAGCCAGCACTCGTAAGCCGGCTTCCCGCAATTTATCCGCAGTTCCATCCGCTATGGCTTGTTCAGGCCCGATAAATACCAGATCTATCCCTTCTTTGTTGCAGAAATCATAAATCTGCTCATATTTGGGTAGTACCACGCACTTAAAGCTGGCTGCAATCCCGTCGTTTCCCGGACTTACAAATATTTCGTCAGTTTTCACACTTCGGGAAAAAGCATCTGCGATGGCATGCTCCCGCGCTCCACTGCCAAGAATTAATACTTTCAAATTAAATTTCCTGTAGGCTGTTTAAAAGTTCCAAAATAGCCGCTTCTGCAGCTTTCAATCTTATCTGTTCCCGATCTCCGGTAAAGACCTTGTGAAGATCGTATTGTTTTTCTTTTATGCACCAGCTTAGATACACCGTGCCAACTGGCTTATCCGGTGTTCCACCGCCGGGTCCGGCAATTCCGCTAATAGCCAGGGATACATCTGAACCAAAAAGCTGCTGCACATTTCCAGCCATGCTTTGGACGCATTGAGAGCTAACCGCTCCATATTTTTCCAAAATTTCTGGCTGAACCTTTAGAAGTTCTTGTTTGATTCTGTTTGAGTAGCTTACCAATCCACCCAAGAAATATTCAGAGGCTCCTGCCACGTCCGTTATCAGCTTTTGCACCAGGCCACCTGTACAGGATTCGGCTAGGGATATGCTGTAGTTTTTGCTTTTTAAGAGTCTTAGCAGATTCCCCGCAGGAGTATCTTCATCGTATCCCCATACATATTGTTTGCATTGTTCAAGTACATATGCCTCAGCCACTGCCAAAGCCTTTGCTTCCGATCCATAGATGCGCAAATCAACTCTGCCGGCTTGGGGTAGCCATGCCAGCATAACTCCCTGTGGCAAATGGTTCAAGCTCAGCAGCTCGGCGAGGGCAGATTCGGCAACTCCATAGGTGTGGATATTACGCACAAGCAAGCCAGAGGAATCCGGCAGGGCAGCTTGAAGGATGCCCTTGATGTGAGTTTCATATATGTATTTCATCTCCGCCGGTACGCCCTGTAACGCAAAAAAGTGCTTTCCAGCTGCCTCGTAGTACAAGCCCGGAGCTGTGCCTCGCATATTCTTCAATACGGCAAAGCCATCAGGAACCATAGCTTGACTTCGATTTGAATCTGGCATTTTCACACCCCGCCGGGAAAACATCTGCTGGATGTGTTCCCATACTTCTTCATCAAAAT
>CAZJJH010000143.1:0-4899 GCA_964546265.1 uncultured Candidatus Cloacimonadota bacterium | reverse complement strand
ATCTGGAATTGGGGCTCACAATACACAACATTCTGGACGAAAACTACCAGAGCGAATATGGCTATCCCGCTGCGGGCAGGGATTTTTGCTTTCGCGTCAAGTATACTATCCGGTAGTTGCTGCTTATAAACAAATAATTAAGTTGTGATTTCTACCACAAGCAGAGGTATAATTTACCACGGTTCCAAGCTACTGTTGGCATAGGTTTGGTAAGGCAAAGCACATTAGTTCAAAATGTTAAGAGTGGTATTTTTTACCCACTCGCCGGAAGAGATAATCCTATATTATCTTGCCGGACAAGGAATTATGTTTTACTTCACTTAGGAATAGAGCATGCATAATGTAAAAGAAAAAAATACGGAGTTTAGCATGAGAACAAGCTTCAAAATGAGCAATAGCATAATGGCATTTTTGCTGATCATTGCCTTTGGCGCCTGCCATAAAACAAATCTGGAAGCTAAAAATGAAGATAAGACGGAATCCCAAGAGTATCAGACTATGGCAGAGTTGAATAAAAAGAGACGCGCCAACAAGGCCGAAAAAGAGGGTAATCTATATGGTTACATGAAGTTTGGGTTTGAGTATCAACGAACCGATTTCCCGCAGAGCCTGCTGGGTGAATGGTATCGGGACAGTAACAACGTGTGGCACCACTCGATTCATGTTTCAGACGATGGAATTCGGATTCGTACGGGTAACAAAACATATCTTGCCCAGCGAGTTGATTTCTATAGGAGCACATATCGGGTTCTCACTATACGAGAAGATACCCGGGAGCTTTACTCCTTTTTCTTTGCGGAAATTACAAAAAGAACTATGACAGTAAACAAAACCGAGGGAGATGTTTGGCGGCCAGTGGGAAGATTTGATCCACACCATAGATAAGATGCTTTCTCGGGTACAATAAGCTTCTTAGCCTGTCTCCGGCTAAGGCTTAAGCACGGTTCCTGGCAATAGCGCTCCGGCTTTGGTAGAGCGCTATTGGCTTTTATTGCGAATTGTTAGACTCTCCCTGCTCCAAGAGATCGCACTCTGCTCTTTTCCCACCACAAAGTTCACAACCCGGAAAAAAAATGCTCTTCCTTTCGCCTGAAACTATCCCCTTTCATTACTAATCCATAGAGAAATGATGGAATTTCAAACAATTCATTATTGGCTAACTTCCCATCTGAAAAGGAATTGTGCAGGGTTCTATAAGGATAAAGTCGCAAAAAAACGAAATAGTGCCGATTTTGAGCTTGACAAGAAATTTAAGAATCATAAAGGTGTCATTGGATGTCAGAAAGTCTCAGATAAGCTCAAAAAATCTCATAACAGCCAGAGCGAATACCCCAAATTTTGGTCTTACGCTCAAATCGGTCCAAAAACTAAAGCAAGAAGGAAAAGAATGTCCGGCGAATTTTTAGGTATTTTCGAAAACTCAGTACACAAGCAGCGTGTGATCATTCCCGCCAGCTTCAAGAAGAAGTTTGCCGAGGAAGCTTTACGCTCGGTTGTAGTTACTATGGGTCCATCAAATACCATTGCCATTTACCCTCTGGACTGCTGGAAAAGCACCTTGGAGCGTCTGAAAGACGGTGATGAACGGGCCAAGAGACTTCGCACTCAGTTGATAGATTTTGCCATGATGGAGCAGGAGCTCGAGGGTCCCGGTAGAGTAAGGATTCACGAACTCCTGCTTTCTGAGGTAGGCATTGAAGATACCGTAATTATCAAAGGCGAGGGGCACTTCATCAGCTTGTGGAACCCGGAAGTGTATGCCAGGGTGCGCCAGAGCAAGCTGAAGACACACCGCGAGACCTTTACCAGTGAGGATTATCAGTTATGAGTAGCTATCACGAACCGGTAATGGCCGCTAAATGCATCGAGCTTTTGAACTTGCAAGCCGGCAAAATATATGTGGATGCCACTCTGGGCGGCGGGGGTCATGCTTTAGCTATGCTGAAGGCAGAACCCAGGATAAGGCTCTATGCATTTGATCAGGATGCGGAAGCGCTCCGGGAAGCGAAAGAGAATTTGCAGGGCTATGAAGCTATCTTGATTCAAGCAAATTTTAAAGATCTCCGAACTCAGCTTGCCTATCATAAGGTAAAAGCCATCGATGGTATTCTCTTTGACCTGGGCGTCAGCTCACATCAGCTTGATGAGACCAGCCGCGGCTTTAGCTTTGACAGAGACGCCACCCTGGATATGCGGATGAATACTGATCAGGAGCTTAGCGCCAGGCAGGTAGTAAACAAGTTCAGCATGGAAGAGCTAAAGAGAATCTTTAAGGAATATGGCGAGGAACAAGCGGCAACAAAAATCGCCAAAGCTATAGAGCGAGAGCGCGAAAAAGGCGAGATAACAAGCACCAGACAACTTGCAGCGATCATCGAAAGCGTAGCCGGAACAGGAACAAAGGAATCGCTAAAAACCAAAGTTCGCATCTTCCAGGCGCTGAGAATATGTGTGAACGATGAGCTGAGCGCGCTATCCTATGCGCTTAACGATGCCATCAATTTGCTGAATCCTGGCGGCAGAATCGTGGTGATGAGTTACCACTCCCTGGAAGACCGCATTGTAAAGAACAAATTTAAGCTGGAAGAGCAGGATTGTCTATGTCCTCCGGCAATCATCAAGTGCATCTGTACGCATAAAAGTAAAATTAAGATCCTCAGCAAACGTCCGATCATGGCAGAAGCGGATGAAATTGCAACAAACTCACGCTCTCGCAGCGCAAAGCTGAGGGTTGCAGAAAAAAAATGGGGGAAACAATGAGAGGAAGATTAATCGGTTTAATTATTCTGGCGGCAATATGTGGGTTTTTGAACTTCTATAACAACAACCGGATCGTTAGTTACACCCGGCGCCTATCCAATGTGGAGAAAACATATAACGCAGAGAAAAACATTAATACCGAACTACTGGTGGAACACGATGATCTGCGCAGCGGCAGGCATCTTGCATCTTTGGTGCGAGTGGAGATGAGCCAGTTTATTCCGGACAACGAGCAGGGCAGTATAATCTATGTGCACGAACCATCCGCAGATAGGGAGAAAAACGAATATTGCATCATCGATCTCTTCGCCACCAGAGCAGAAGCCAAGAATGTAAACATAATGCTTGATTAATGCTATGCGCTCCCGTTTCTACTTTTTGCTGGTAATTTTTGGCGCTATAGCGCTACTTTGGAGTGCTTATCTCTTCAGCATTCAGATCCTGGATCCCTTCAATTTTGCGCACTTAAGAAGAGTACGCTATATCCCTCGCAAAGAGATATTGATCCCGCAAAGGGGCGGGATTTACGACAGTCAGGGAAATCTACTGGCTTCCAGCATTAGTTTTTACCAGTTGGACATCGATCGTTCAGCTGTGAACACTTGGGCTGAACGTAATGATATAGAGCAGAAAGAGGCTTTTTCGCGCATTGCGGAAGTGATATCCGGCAATAGTTCTTTAAGTAAGGCAAGCGTGTTAAAGCGTTTAAATATGGGCAAAAAGAACAGCTCTATACAGATCAGCAATCGCATCAGTGAGGCTGAGCTAGATAAGATTATTCAGGATTTTAACCAGCAAAATCTTCCCGGTTTGATTCACAATTTCTCCTCGATGCGCCGTATCTATTCCAAAGGTATTCTGGCGGCAAGACTGATGGGCGCTGTAAGCGAGGAATCCAATGGATACGATCCCGTTACGGACAGCAAATCTTTGTACAAACTCTCTGGAATCTGCGGTCTTGAGGCTACTTATGACAAGGTATTGAGCGGTGATTACGGTTGGCGTGAGGTTGTACTGGATGCCAATGGCAATCGCATGCCATATCCTGATTTGCATGAGAAAAAGCCGGTAAACGGAACAAACCTTTACCTTACAATTGATGCCGGAATTCAGGAGATAGTAGAAAACGCTCTCTATGATGGTGTGGAGAAGTTTGGTGCAGCAAACGCAGGTGCAGTGGTGATGGATCCCAAAACCGGTAGAGTTCTTGCCCTTGCAGGAGTATCCCCAAAAGATACTACGGATGATCCCAATATCGTGCGCACAAAATCCAATATCCCTGCCAGCTTTATGTTTGAGCCGGGCAGGACATTAAAGCCCCTTAGTATGCTTCCCGCCCTGGAACACAAGCTTGTGAAACCAAACGAGAAGATCGAATGTGGAAGATACCAGATTGGGCGCCGAGTAATAAGCGATACTCACGACTATGGACCTTTAACCCCACGGGGGATTATTGCCAAATCCAGCAATGTGGGTGTGGCAAAACTTGCCGAAAGAATAGGCAAGACCAAACTTTACGAAGAATTCATCGCTTTCGGATTTGGGCAGAAAAGCGCGTTGAATCTTTTTGGGGAATCCAGCGGGCTATTTGCCAAGCTGGAAAATTGGGATGGCTATAGCCTGCATTCGCTATCTTTTGGTCAGTCCATTTCCGTTACTTCGATTCAATTGGCAGCAGCCTATAGCGCTATGGCCAATGGTGGCAAGATGATGAAGCCCCATATTATTGATAGCCATAGAGATGAGGCAGGTAATATAATAGAAAGCTTTGAGCCTTCTGTATTGCGTCAAGTTTCCTCTGAAGCTGCCTGTGACACAATGCTATCATATATTCAAGAAGTGGTAGACGATGGCACTGCCACCCATATCAAGATGGATTACATCAGTGTGGGCGGTAAAACCGGAACTGCAGAAAAGAACGTGGAAGGCACCAGGGGTTATTCAAGCGGAAAATACAACGCCGTATTCGCAGGCATGTTTCCCATGGAAGATCCCCAAATGGTGGTAGTGGTTTTTTACGATGAGCCGGATCACTACTATCGGTTCGGCTCCATGAGCGCAGCGCCCACATTCAAAAAAATAGTGGAAAACATCCTATTCATGCCAGAATGTGACATCCTGCCATACAACGAGCGCCTG
>CAZJJH010000142.1:0-4900 GCA_964546265.1 uncultured Candidatus Cloacimonadota bacterium | reverse complement strand
TCTACCTTGATCTTTTGCCGCAACTTCCACCCAATATTATCGCCAGATCCTGCTATGCGGGTAGCTCTATCCAAGGGCGAAGTCCCGCTGAAAATGCGCTAACAGCACCGGCAAGCCTTAGCCGAGGCATCGGAATTCTGCTTGGGAATGTTTGAGAAACAATGCCAAAGACGCGGCGTATTCTCCCTCTGGGCGATACTTTAACGGGATTATTGTGTTTGAATGGTTTCGAAAAGGATTCTCTTGATTGCTTCCACCATGTCGTCTGGAAGGATCGGTTTGTGTAAGATATGCTTGATTCCTGCTGCTTCCACCCTCTGTTGTTGGTTTTTATCCAAAAAACCGGTATAAAGAACGATCGGGATATCCTGCACTTCTCTGAGTGCTTTGCTGAGGGCTAGTCCATCCATCCCGGGCATATTAATATCCGCGATCACGATATTGTAATCGGCAAACCTCTCTTTGTAATGCGCCAAAGCTTCATGCGAATCTGAGAACGCCCTCACTCTATAGCCGGCATCGATGAGCGCTTCTTTGAAGATAGTAGCAAGATCCGGCTCATCATCTACCAACAGGATGCCGGCATCGATGAAGGGGGCGCTTTCGGGGCGTTTATCGGTAAGTTTTGTAAGCTCCTTCTCGCTAACGGGCAGATAGATGTTGAAGGTAGAACCTTGGTCTTCCACGCTTTGCACAGTTACAAACCCTTTGTAGCCGGTAACGATTCCATGCACTATGGAAAGCCCCAATCCCGTGCCCTCGCCATAACTGCGGGTGCTGAAATAGGGATCAAAGATGCGGGAAATGATGGAAGATGGAATCCCGCAGCCCGTATCGCTAACCTTAAGATGCAGATACACGCTCTCCAGCGCTACTTTGGGATCAATCCCAATCAGTTCAAAGCCACTCACCTCATCCAGACTGATGCTGAGGGTGCCACCTTCTGCGCGCATGGCGTGCGACGCATTTGAAGCAAGATTGATAATCACCTGTGCCAGAGATGAGCTGTCTGCCAGGGTTGCGCGACGACAATTGAGATTAGTCTCAATCTCGATCTTTGCCGGCAAAGCCGCGCGGATCATGGGCAGAGATTCTTCTACGAGATCTGCCAGAATTATATTCCCTACTTCGAAGCCACTTTGCCGGCTGAACGCCAAGATTTTCCCGATCAGACTACTGGCACGAAGGCAGGCTTTGATAGCTTCATCCAGATCTTTCTGAGCGCTTTCGGAGTCGCTCATTTTGGCAGCACTAAGCGAGATATAGCCTGCGATAATGGTGATTATATTGTTAAAATCGTGGGCAATGCCTCCAGCCAGAGTACCCAGAGATTCCATTTTTTGGGATTGTCGCAAGCGATTTTCCAGATTCTTCAGATCAGTGAGATCCCGGGTAATAAAAATCAACTTGGTAGGGTTGTTGGCATCATCCATAATCACCGAAGCGCTGAGCAGACCGGAAAACATATTGCCATCCATCTTCTGAATGCGCAATTCCTGATTGCGGATATAGACGCCTTTAAAGAGATCTTGCAGCATCTTGCTGAATTGTTTGCGCTCCATGGGATGCACGAGCTCCGAAAGCTTGATTCCCGCCTCCAACATGTCGTTGTCATCCGGGGCGTTTAGCAGACGCAGAGTCTCATCATTCACGCTTAAAAAATTACCTTCAAGATCTGTAACAATGATGGATTCCGGGGAAGTGAGCAAGATTTTGCGGGTTTGTTCTTCCATCTCCCGCAGTTTGGTTTCAGTCTTTTTACGTTCGTTTATCTCCTGGATCAGCACATCTTTTTGCTGAAAAAACCTCTCGATGAGACCCGCAACATCTGAAAACTCATTTTTTGTGGTTTGCAAAGGTTCAATCAGCTTGGGATCTCCTTCCTTCAGGGATTGAGAGATCAGACCGAGAGGGGTGCTGATCCATTGCTGGATCAGGAAATATTGCATCAGCAGAAAAATGAAGATGAAGCCCATGGTGCCAAACAGGATCAGGTTTCCCAAACTGCGCAAAGTGCTAAGCATGGGATTCGAGCTGTAGAAAGTAAGCCAGGCAATGGTATTGCCATAGCTGTCTTCAATAGCGCGCACTATTCTGGTATTGTATTGATCTGTCTCTCGTTTGCCGGGATCTGCCAGAGATATTCTGATATCGTAATTCAGAGCTTTGGCAAGAGAATTCAGATAGTTGTAATCGTAAACCTGGGCAATCAAGAAATAGCCTTTGCCTCTCTGCTGTCGATTGACATCTTGAGATTTATGGATCGAGCCAAGGCTGCAATGTAATATGCTATTAGAAAAGCGGGTATGAAAATTGTATTTCAATCCGGTCTCAGATTCATCTATCGGAAAGTCTTCCATCATAAATTCATTTATCTCGAAAGAGGATTCCGGGGCATAGCTATAGACCAGATTGCCCTGGTTATCATATACTTGCACCAGGGAGTAACCAAAGATGGGAGCAATAGTATCAAGGTTTTGCTTTGCCCATTGATCATCCCTGTGCTCTACATAATCCACCATCTTATCCCAAATGGAATAAACATCCACAAGGTTGCTTTGAGCGCCTCCTTTCATCTGAAAAAATGCGTCAATGGTCAAGCGCCTTTGAAACAAGTCACCTTCGCTATATAGCCTCAATTCCTCCTGTTTGATATGGTAAAAAAGGTAAAAAAAGGCGCCAAAAGCAAAAGCAATTACGATGAACAGGATAAGCAGACGGGTGGAGATGCGCATTAGTAAAGATCCGGTTCCTCAATCTCTACCTGTTGCTGGGCTTTGCGCAAGCGATCCAGAGCACTTTGCATGATCTCGGCGCGGATAGTGATGATTAACTCCCGTTCACGCTTCTCATAAGAATCGTAGCCGGTCAAATAGCGCAAGCCGAGAAACCACCAGGGGAGATCTTTGAGGATCGGAACCCCGCTGCGAACCTTGGTCTCATCTGTATCAAACAGACCTGCTATCACGGTTTCCTCCTGGTCGTACAAAACCAATTCGGTGCTGGAAGTGCTTTTGGTAATAACTGTCGAAATGGCAGAAGGCTGGCCGCTGGAACGCTCGATGGTAAGCTTCATCATGATCAGTTCTTCTCCTTCCATCTCCACGATTGTAGGGCTTACATTCATAATGATACCCGTGGCATAAAAGGAATCCTTGGTATTACCGGCTTCGTCAGCGGTTTTGATCGAAATATCCTGCCCCACCTGGATACTGCCGGTCTTGCCGCTGGTTACCAGAATGCTGGGTTCAGCCAGAATGCTGCCTTTTTGATTTGATTCTATGGTGCGTATCAGGGTATTGATATCCACACTGTATTTCCCTATTTCCGTAGTACCAGAACCACTAAGGCTAAATGGAGAGGTAAGCTGTGAAGCGCCGGCGAAGCCCGTATTTACGGTAACTTTTCCATTAAACACAGTGGACCAATCCACACCCAGACTCTTCAGATAGCTTCTATCTGCAAGCATTGCTACTGCTTTGATGCGCACTTGCTTTGCTTCTGCATCAATTTGCTCCTCCGTCTTTGCACCTTCTCCAGGTAAAGCTGCGGCAGAGCCCTGGGCATAATTAGCGTCTCTTAAAGCGTAATAACCCACTCCTTCTTCCAGTTCCAGATTGTTTTGCATCAGGATGAGATCCAGGGCCCGGCGCCATTCCAGATTGCTGATGGGAATCCCGATGCTACCGTTGTATGTGGAAAGATTCAACATTCTGCGTCCGCCTTCCTGAAGGCTGAAATTCTCCAGGATCTGCATAGCGTCGTTGATGTGGGTCTCTTCTTTCATGCTGATCCGTTCAGGGCTATCGGCCTTATTTTGTGCTCCGATCGAGCTGAACAACAAAATGAATGCCGCAATCAATATATAGTATCTTTTCTTCATAATTGTAATCCTCAGTTTTCCTTTATCAAGTGCATAACCTGATTTTCTTCCAGACCGTATTTATCTACTTTGAAAACTGCCGTATTTTCCCGGAGATCAATGCTGTAGAGGTATCCGCCCAGAATTCTGTCCTTCAGGTTCAGGATACGGATGATGCCTTGTGAATCCCTAAGGAAAATCCGGTTTTCTGCGATGCCGATTAGAGTGCTGCTGTCGATATCTACCAGATCCGGATCCGCCATCTCCCACTGGTCATATTGGGCAGAATCCCACACTCTGGAGCGGAAAAGCTGGTAGGGGCTGATGGTCTCGGTAACCTTGGCGATCCGCAGATCTTCCCAATCCAAACCAATGGAATTGTAATGCGTATTTAGCACCATGGAAAATGAAACTGTATCGCTATTAGCAATGCCATCTGAGCCCAGGGAGAGCTCTTCTATGGTAATTAGCGCGCGCTGATGCTCTATGTAGCGAGCAAGATTTGCAACATCCATATAATTGGCGCGCCCGGATATTATGTAGCTGTTTGCCCCGGATTCGGCATCTGTGCTAAGTTTGTTGGCGGCAAAATCATAGATGATGTCTTTGTCCATCCAGCTTAACAAGCGGAGCAGATAACGGTAAGTGGTAGTGGGATTATCCATTCTTAGAATTACTTTTCTCTGCTCGGCTATCATCGCCTTGCGAAATTCGAACAAAGCCATCAGCGAATCTATGTTGCTAATCTGTCTATCCAATACAGCAATCTCCTGGGCTGTCTCCAGGTTTTCGTTTTCCACCAGCGCATATTCCTTATTGGCTTTGCTGATCAAGAAGTAGATTCCGGCAATAATCACGATAAGTAGCAATGCGAGAACCAGAGAGTTTCTGCCGGTATTAGTCATTATCTTCTCCTTCCCGAATCGCTGTGATATCCTTTTCCACCTGCTGTTTTATGCTATTGTTGCTTTGTTTTTGCAGGCTTTCGTATAGCTGGATGTATTCACTGTTACCCAGCGCCAGATACAACCTTGCCTG
>CAZJJH010000141.1:0-4926 GCA_964546265.1 uncultured Candidatus Cloacimonadota bacterium | reverse complement strand
CGGCAAGTACGCCTTGTTGGGCGCACATGGATAACAACCATGCCTGGGCAGAAGTTTATCTGGATGGCAGATGGCAATACACGGGAGATATGGATGCCGCTTATTTCCCAAACCAGACTTGGTTTAGCGGGATGATAGATAAGACAGTAATGATCCTGGCAGAAGGCAGTCTGGCAGCGGAAGATGATGAGGTTTTGATCAGCGGCGCATATGAAACTATCATCAATTCTACACCAAATTATGCCAAAGATAGAAGCCGTAGGGTGGAAGTATTGTGCCTGGATAGCGATGGAACTCCTCTGCCAGATGTTCCGGTAAGCATAATGGTTTACAATTGGGGTGCTTTGAGACCCATCATCACGCTCAAAAGCGATTCTTCGGGCAGGCTCGGCTTCAGCTCCGGCAGCGGAGATTTCTACCTTTCCGCTTTTAAGGATGGTAAAAGCGCGCTTAGCCTGGTAAAAGCATCCGCAGCAAAAACAATCGTGGTAGAGCTGCGGCTTAACCGGCAAGCACTTTCAGCTCTAAATGAAGTGCTGGAATATCCCGCCAACGATATGGATTGGAAGCAAGCCCCGCCGGAATATGTAGAAGAAGTTGCGCAGAGAAAGGAATTATGGCTGAAAACCATCAACACCTGGGAAGAAAATGCGGCAAAATCCCCCATTCCAGATAGTGTTGCCACTCTTTGCCGGGGAAATCTGCCCCAGCTGGAAGAATTCTGGCAGAAGCATGAACCTGTGCATGAGGATTATCAAAACTTCCTGACAAATTGCGATCCCAAATTCCTTTGGCAGGCTGATGCCCGGCAGTTTGAAGCGCACTATCGCTTTTGGCTGAAGCAAGATAAGGATCTGCCTTTTGAATTACTCTCGCCTACTGTTTATTATGAGGAGTTGCCCCAACCATACCTGCAAAACGGCAAAGCAAAATTGTATCCCGCCAAATTCATCAAGAAAGCTAAAACACCAGGTGATCAGATGCGCAAAGCTCTCAAATGGCAAAAACGAAAGTACAGGATCAAGCCGGAAAAAGCCCTGACGGGGATTCCCCGCATGGACGTAATGGCAGATCAGTTGTATCTGAGCCCTCTGCAGTATCGCCTCTTGAGCATATACATCCTGAGAGCCAATGGAATTCCGGCAGAGTTCACCCGCTTGCCTGATAACATTTTAGTATATCTGGATGAAGATTGGCATTACTACGACCTCGCCAAAGAACGCTTTACTGAACAGAACAATGCCGATGGCACCAGCCGCCAAATCTCAATCCGGCTGATAGATGAACGGGGAATTCCTGTCAGCTCCGCCGCGGATCGTTTCACTCTAACCCGCTATGTAGAAGGAAACTTTTATGACATCAATGGCGAAGTATCTGAAAATGGAGCCGGCAACTATAGCCTGGAACTTACAGACCCGGATATCCAGCTTTTCTTTGGCTATCGCATTTCAGACAGTAAAACCGCTTTGCAGATGATCCCGATCCTTGCCGCTACAGATACTCTGGAAATTACCGCCCCACAGTATCCCCGCACTTGGGAACATGCCCCGGAAGATTTTGTTATCTTGCTGGAAGACACCGTAAGCGAGGATGTCAATCTGGTAATTTTGGGCAATCACGATCAGGAAAACAGCCTGCGGGTAGCGCAGAAACTCTTGGATCTGGATCTGGAATTTAGTTTCATTGGCTATACCCAGCAGGGCTCACGCCGAGTGCCCAACTATATCTTCAGCCCCACCTGGCAATCCTATGTCCGGGAAGACGATACCCTGAAACTTAGAACCATTACTCTATATAAGGATGCTGAAGGCTGGAAGATGTATGATGGACTGTGGGACAAACTGCCTCGTTAGGAATAATGTTCAATACAACAAAACCGCCCCCGCTGAGGGGCGGCTTTTTTGCCGCCAAATTGGCAACGCTGTTTATCTTATTTTTTTAGAAGCTTGTTTTATCTACGAAATTGAAATTATCTGCCAGAATGGTGGGCACGATTGCATGAGGAGACGCCAATTCTGCTTTCCCCATTGCGAGAATGCGCCGGGTTACATCGTGAGGTATCTCGTTGAAACGCAAGTTGTTTACTGCGTGTTTCACCGCTCCGTTCTCAAAGTAGAGCACGCCATCGCGCGTCATCCCGGTTAGTTCTCCAGCTTTCATATCCACTGCACGGATATACCAGAAACGATTTATAATAAGGCCTCTGGGCACCATCTTCATCATCTCCTCTTCGCTTTTATTGCCGCCGGGAATGAAGATATTGAAAGGCGAAATCGCCTCTGCACCGACCTTATTCGCCCAATAGCGATCGGTAGGCATGTTTTTCAACACCCCATTCTCCACCCAGGTGCTTTCTTTGGATGCCATGCCCATCACATATGGAGAGGCAATGATCTCCTCATTTTTGAGGGTGGAATACATGCTGAATCTCTCGCCGAAACATTGTTTATCCAACATACTGGTAAAAGGCGTGAAGCCTTCATCGCTCTGACGCCGGTTCATCATCCAGGTCATATACCACAAAAGCTCTTGCAGAGCATGGGGACGCAGGATTACGGCAATCTTTTGCGGCTCAAAGCTCTCCTGGCTTGCCAGAGCTTCTGCCTGATCCGCCAGGCGTTGAAACTCTTTCTCCAGATCAAAAGCCGCAAAGTTCTTGGCTTCATAGCTGACCTTGGTTTCCACCTCGCCTTTTTTGAGGGTCATGGAGTGCCCGAAGGAACTGGCACAATCTGTAGCATAGAACCCATTTTTGCTAAATTCGCAACTGTTGTAGATATGCTTTTCACACATCCCAGATACCTTGGCATTCAATGCTCTGGCTTTATCGATGCTTTGCTGCACGATCTTTACCATTTGCTCCGGCTTCAGTTTGGCTGTACTTTCAGAGCAATTCTGCACCTTTGGCAGTTCTGCGGGACCTGTTGAAGGCATAAATTCCGGATCTTCCGGCGCCAAAGCGGCATTTTCCTCCGCAGTCCTGATCAGTTTCTTCAGGCTGTCCTCATCGGCAAGATTTACCATGCCGGTGCCGGTTTTCCTGCCGAAAGAAGTTTCGAGTACAATGCGGGTTTTGGGACCCGCAATATGCTGGGTAATGCCATTTTGGGCAAAGCGGGTTTCGTGGCTGTCACTTTCGTTGATATGGCAATGATAGTCATCTGCACTGCAATGACTTTTTATGTATTGTGCAATTTGTTCGTATTTCATTGAGAACCTCCCACACGGATATTGCGGAATCTTGCCGGAGCAGAACCGTGAGTCATGCGGGCTGTTTGAGATGGTTGTCCTTTGCCGCAGTTTACCACACCGAAGGGACGCCAGAACCGTTCGTCACAGATGGCGTCGCAACTATTCCAAAATTCCGGATTGCAGGATTTGTAGAGAATTTTCTTTAAGGGACGGATCAGCTTCCCGTTTTTGATCTCCCAGAAGAAATCTCCGCCAAATTGGAAATTGACGCGGTGCTGATCGATAGAGAAACTGCCTCTGCCCTGGATGTACACGCCATCTTCAGTATCGGCGATAAGTTCTGCCGGACTCAGCGCTTTCGTTCCCGGCAGTAGATAGAGATTGGGAATGCGATTGATGGGCTGATCATAATAGTAGGTAGCACGGTTGCATCCGCGGGAGTATTCCAGTCCAATTTCCATGGCTGTGTCTCGCGTACTGCCATACTCGTTTAAGATGCCATCTTTGATGATGTGCCACTTCTGTCCCGGCACTCCATCATCATCAAAACCCAGTGTGGCAAGCCCTTCTGAAAGAGTGTTATCGCCTACGAAATTCACGATTTCGCTACCATATCGATAGTTCTTCAATTTTTCCGGAGTAGCAAAGGAAATCCCGGCATAATCCGCTTCCCAGCCCAGCACTCGATCCAGCTCGGTAGGATGCCCTACGGATTCATGCATGGTCAGGCCCAGGTGGTTGGGATCCAGGATCAGGGTGCGGCGCGTTTCCGCCCCCAAGCTTTCTGCTTTTACCTTGATCAAAGCTTCTTGCGCAGTTTGTCTGGCAATCTGCAATAGATCCAGACTCTCGATCCATTCCCAGCCCACAGCCCTACCGCCTTCGTCAAAAGTGCGGGATTGACTGTCGCCATCGGCAACCGCAGTAGCGGTAATCATTGGATCGATAAATTGATAGGTGATGTCCAACCTCGTGCCCCAGGTGCTGGCACCGCGCTTTTCATCCTTGTGCATGATCAGATAGAACACTGCCTGCCGGATACCTTCGTACGCCAGCATCGTGCGGTTTACTTCCATCATCATCTCTACTTTTTCTGAAAGCGGAACAGCAAAAGGATCTGTCTTGATGGGAGTTTTGTAAGTTGCTATGTAGTTACGTTCCGGTGCTAGACGCAACTTTTTGTCCTTATTCACTGTAGCGGAAAGCTTGGCGATATCAAAGGCTTTTTGCACGGTGGCAAGCACAGCTTCATCGCTATAGACATTGTTATGCGCGAAACCCCAGGCTCCATCCTTGAACACTCTGATGCCATAGCCGTCAATAACATTTGTATTAGCGCTTTTAAGGCTCAGATTGCGCAGGTAGATCACCTGGTCGGTGGTCCGCTGAATGCGGATATCAGCATACTCAGCCCCAAGGCTTTGCGCCGCATTCATGGCGAGATCCAGATATTTCATATCCATCCTCCATAATGGCTTTTTATTTCCCTAAACAAAATTCTGACTCGGATTAAGTTTCGGCAGGATGCTGGTTTCGGCAGAATCTGTCAAGCGCTATCTTCTGCCACCTAAGTATTCCCTTAGCAATATCTGCAATTCAGAACTTAGGAAAGCGCTTTACTATGAGGCTATGAAATGCTTTGGAATCTGACAGCATAGTAGATGCGGCTTTAGCCGCATATTTTTTAATAAAAAGCGGCTACAAGCCGTTTATACATTAAGCGCGGCACGATGC
>CAZJJH010000140.1:0-4955 GCA_964546265.1 uncultured Candidatus Cloacimonadota bacterium | reverse complement strand
CTATAATGCCAAAAGTCCTTATTGCCACAGAGAAACCCTTTGCTGCCGAAGCTGCCGCAAAGATTAAAGCCGAATTTGACCAAGCCGGCTACGATTACAGTTTTTTGGAATCCTACAAGGATGTGAGCGAGTTTCACGCCGCGGTTAAAGATGTAGATGCTTTGATAATTCGCAGCGACAAAGTTGATGAGGCGGTTTTGAACGCCGCTAAGAATCTGAAGATTGTAGTACGTGCCGGTGCCGGTTACGACAACGTGGATCTGAAATCGGCTACAGCACATGACGTGGTGGTAATGAATACTCCCGGACAGAATTCAAACGCAGTGGCAGAACTTGCCATTGGGATGATGATTTATATGGCTCGGGGAAAGTTTAACGGAAAGAGCGGAACTGAATTGGCAGGTAAGAAGCTGGTGCTTTTTGGCTTTGGGCATATCGCCAGATTGGTGAGTAGAATGGCTCGGGGAATCGGAATGGAAGTATATGCCTACGATCCATACATTGCCAATGAAGTAATGCAGAAAGAAGAAGTGAAGCCGCTTGCCAAAGTAGAAGATATCTTCAAGATAGGAGATTACGTATCTCTGCACATTCCGGCAAACGCTGAAACCAGGAAATCCATCAATTGGAATCTACTTTCCTTGATGCCGGATACCGCGGTGCTGGTAAATACTGCCCGCAAAGAAGTTCTGGATGAGGAAGCTCTGCTACAGGCCTTTGCAAATAAAAAAGGTTTCCGCTATGTAAGCGACGTGGCTCCGGATAACTTGGACGCGATCAATGCAGAATATGCGGATCGCATCTATTGCACTCCCAAGAAAATGGGAGCTCAAACCGCAGAGGCAAATGCCAACGCCGGCATCGCTGCAGCAAAGCAAATCATCGGCTTCTTGAAAGATGGAGATAAGACCTTTAAGGTAAATTGATCCTACTAAAGCAGATTTCTAAGAAAAGCCGGGTAGTTCAAGCTATCCGGCTTCACTTTTAAAAAGGACTATTTAGTAGCATTTCTTTGAATTAGTGTTTGTTTTAGGATTCTTTTAACGGCGCTATCTACTTGAACTGCAGGGTGTAAGATATATCCTTGATACTCCCGGGCAAGATTTTCCTTGTCTTTTTTCTAATGTTCTAAATAAAGGACACAAAGAAAAAACCACAAAGGACTTTATTAAAATGAAGTTATCCACAAGAGCTTTGGAAATCCAGGCTTCCCCCATTCGGAAGCTGATGCCTCACGCCTTGCAGGCAAAAGCCAAGGGTGTAAAAGTATATCATCTAAATATCGGGCAACCGGATATTCCTACCCCACCGGAAATGATGAAGGTGTATCATGAATTTTCGGAAAAGGTATTGGCATATGGTCCCTCGCAGGGGCTTGAAGTGTATCAAAAGGGTTTGCTACACTACTATGGTAAGCTGGGCATAGATCTTGCCTTAAGCGATATAATAGTAACTACCGCTGGCAGTGAAGCAGTTACTTTTGCCATGATGGTGGCAGCAAACGAGGGAGATGAGATCTTGGTTCCGGAGCCATTTTATACAAATTACAATGGCTTTGCCACTATGGCTTCGATCCGGCTAAAGGCGATTACTACTTATGCCGAAACGGGATTTGCTCTTCCGGATAGCGAAACTATCGAAGCTTTGATCTCAGATAGAACCAAAGCTATCATGCTGTGTAATCCCGGTAATCCCACCGGGGCTGTGTATAGTAAAGAGGAGCTGCTGCGAGTGGCTGATATTTGCCGTAAACACGGGCTATTTATGATATCTGATGAAGTTTATCGGGAATTTATCTACGATGGGCTGAGCCACACCAGTGTGTTGCACATTCCGGATTTTGCCGAGTATGCCATCATGGTAGATAGCGTATCGAAACGTTATTCCGCTTGTGGAGCGCGCATTGGCTGCATTGTATCCCGCAATAAAGATTTGATGGCAGCAACGCTGAAATTTGCTCAAGCCCGGCTCTGTCCGCCTACAATCGATCAACTGGCGGCTAATGCCTGCGTATATTTGCCGGATGAATATTTCGCAAAGATGGTGGCAGAATACCAGTCCCGCCGGGATCTGGTGTTTAATGAATTGAATTCAATCGAAGGCATCGTTTGCAAAAAACCCGAAGGTGCTTTTTACATCGTGGCAAAGCTCCCAATCGAGGATGCTGAGGACTTCGTGATCTGGCTGTTAAATGAGTTTAGAATAGATAACGAAACCGTAATGGCAGCTCCGGCTCAAGGCTTCTATGCCAGTCCGGGAATGGGCAAAAGTGAATTGCGGCTTGCATATATCTTGAATAAGGATGATCTGCGCAAAGCGATGCATATTTTCCGTGAAGGGTTAAAACAGTACCGAAAAAGTCACTAGATATATGAGCGATAAGATCCTGATCCCGAATATCTTGGAAGGTTTGATTCACAATCTGAACAATCCGCTGAATCTTGTATTGGGTTATAGCAATATTCTCCGCAAGAATCATCCGGACAGTGTGGAAGCCAAAAAGATCTATGACGCAGGGATCAGGATGAGCGACATGCTCAACGAATTGTATCAGCATATTTCAGAGAGGTCTGTTGCCGCTTTGCAGCAGATCTCTCTGGCGCTGTGGCTTACCCGGGAGTTGGAATACCTCGATCATTATCTTCCAATAAAACATTCCATAAGATTCTTCAGAAATGACCTCTTTGAGGCACCTGTGCAAGAGATTTCCGTGCCATGCTTATGCCAGTGGTATGAGGACGCTCTACTCAAACTACGTGGATTTTGGGATTCATGCGATTTGGAAACGGGTGTTTGCCAGTATCAAGGCTTGCCTGCTTTGTATCTCAAGCCCAATGCGCTGTTGAACAAAGAACAGCTGAAATGCATGGAAGACGATCCCGATTATAGCGTATGTGAGGGCGGGAAGCTGGGAATCGACACTGTAGTATCAGCCAGAGAGAATACCATCCTGGGAGTCATCAAGTGAAACAAAGACCACAGATCCTGGTGGTGGACGACTCTCCCGAAAGCTTGGAGCTGATCGGACTGCAGCTCTCTGCTGAATATCTGGTAAGCCCTGTAAGCAGTTTGCACGAAGCCAGGGAGAAGTTGAAACTCAGCCAGTTTCATATTGCCATAGTGGATCTGGTTTTGCCGGGAGAAAATGGGCTGGACCTGATCCGGGAGATATCCAGCGAATATCCCTTCACTGCCGTGATTGCCATCAGCGGTCAGGCCTCCATCGAGAACGCGGTGATGGCGATGAAATTGGGAGCAAGCGAATTTCTGGTAAAACCGCTCAGGAATCCTGATCTGATCAATATTCTGGTAGAGAAAACCCTGCAGGCTCAATGGTTGGTTGCGGAAAATCGCAGGCTAAACGCAATGCTGAACAAAGAACTGGATACAGATCTCATCATTGGCAATTCCGGTCCCATCCAATCTTTGATCCAGAAAGTGCGCAAGATATCAGCTTTGGATACTACTGCGTTGATTACCGGTGAAACTGGAGTGGGGAAGAGCGTTTTTGCCGAGTTGATCCATCGTAACAGTCCCCGGCGGGATAAAAAGTTTGTTTCCGTAAATTGCGGCAGCCTTACCGAGACATTGCTGGAAAGCCTCTTGTTCGGACACAAAAAAGGCGCTTTTACGGATGCAACAAGAGATAAAATCGGTTATTTTCAGGAAGCAAACGGCGGGACCTTGTTTTTGGATGAAATCACCGAAACTTCTCCGGCGTTTCAGGTAAAGCTATTGAAAGTGCTGGAAAGCGGAGTGTTTCGTGCCGTGGGTTCAGATTCTGATAACAGCACCGATACCCGTATTATTGCCGCTACGAACAAGGATGTAAATGAGCAGGTCCGTGCCGGAAAGTTTCGTGAGGATCTGTATTACCGCCTGAATGTGATTAATCTGCATATTCCCCCGTTGCGCGAACGTAAGGACGATATCCGGCTTCTGGCAAGTTCCTTTGTAAAAGAGTTCTGCCAAAAATACAAAAAAACCGAGCTCAAGATATCCCCGGGTGTGATGTCTCTACTTTTAAAACAGGAGTGGAAAGGTAACATCCGGGAATTGCGTAATGCGCTGGAACACGCAGTGATATTGGCAGAAAACAAGGTGATACAACCAGAGGATTTGCCCGATAATGTTAGCGGCAAATCCACCGAAACCGATACGCTGGATCTGGCAGAAAACAGCAGTTGGTCTGAAGCCAGAGACGCCTTTACCAGACACTATCTGCACAATCTTTTAAGTAAGACGAGCGGGAATATATTACGAGCTGCTTCAATAGCAGATATTACCCGTGAAAACCTATATAAAAAATGTACAAAGCTGGGGGTGGATTGGAAGCTCTATCGCAAACCCGGTGAGTACGATAATGGTGGTGAGATATGAAAACAAAATGGAAGATTTCTCCATACCTCTACCTTTTGCCGGCTTTGATAATCGTTGCGGCATTCAGGCTATTACCAATTGTAATGAGCTTTGTCCTATCTTTCTTCGACTGGTCGCTTCAGGGTACCGGAAGTTTTATTGGATTGGCAAACTATGCAAAAATGATGAAGGATCCAATCTTCTGGCAATCCATGGGCAACACATTCTGGCTGGTGATAATTCTGGTTCCGGCCACGATAGTGCTTTCGCTCACATTTGCCGTGTTGTTGAACAAGATCAAGTATTTCAAGGGTCTGTTCAGGATTGTCTACTTCATGCCTTTTGTGACCTCACTGGTGGCTGTATCGATCGTGTGGAAGCTGATCTTTAACGAGCAAACCGGACTGATGAACACCTTCCTGGGTTATGTAGGTATTTCGCCGCAAGCATGGCTCTCAGAATCCCGCGGGATCTTCCTTTTGATGTTTGAGAATCTGGGTTGGGCAAAACTACCCCAATTCTTTCATGGCCCATCCCAGGCACTTTTTGCCATCATCATCATGACGGTATGGAAGGGTTTGGGATACAACACCATC
>CAZJJH010000139.1:0-4974 GCA_964546265.1 uncultured Candidatus Cloacimonadota bacterium | reverse complement strand
GGTCTGCCTGATGCCATACCGTTTCGGATTGGGGTTCTACGCCGCCTACCGCGCAAAAAACTCCTACTGCGCCATCCAATACCCTCAAAGATCGCTCCACTTCTGCCGTAAAATCCACATGCCCGGGAGTATCGATAATATTTATCTGATGCTCCCGCCAGGGGCAGGTAACAGTAGCAGAGGTAATGGTTATTCCTCGTTCACGCTCCTGCTCCATCCAGTCTGTAAAAGCGTTTCCATCGTGAACTTCACCCATTTTGTGGAGAAATCCCGTGTAATATAATATCCGTTCGGTGGTAGTTGTCTTTCCGGCATCAATATGCGCCATGATGCCGATATTGCGTATCTTAGAAAGCGGATTATCCGCGTCGCCTTTCATAATAAATCCTTTATGAGCTCCTGTTTAGTTCGTTGCGGCTCAGCATGCCATTATTCTGTCCGCGCCTATCTTGTCCACAAAAAATTGCATGTAGAGACTCCCCAGGGCATATTCCCAGCTCATATCCGTGGCCTTTGAATCTGTCTGTTTAGTTAGCTTTAAAAGGATTTTTCCAGAAGCTGCATATCCACCTTTTCGGCAATGGTCTTCAGCAAGTCCGCGCTTTCGATGTTTTCACCCTCTACCATAACGGTGATCTTGTCGCCAACTTTTATGGTAATGGAGCCGCTGTTGCTGGAGGGATCGAACTCTGTAGTGGCGTTGTAGCCGTTTATACGGGAGCTTCTGGCTCCAGTGCCTCCCATGCCGCCAAACATTGCTGCAAGGCCCATCAGTCCACCAGCCTGTCCTACCAATCCGCCTACTGTAATGCTGAGCTCAATATCCGCATCCCCTTTACGATATTGCCCAGATGCCGCAATGGAATTTGCGCTGCCGATGATAGCGCCAGCCTGCCCAAGAGACATCGCTCCGCGATCTTCCAGGCTAAAGCCAGTAGGAGCGTCCGGGATGAATTTCACCAATTCGTCGGACAGAATTTCGCTGATTTTTGAGGAGGCATAGTTCAGCTCTTCCTGGGCTTTTACCAGTTGATTTGAGTTGATCAGCGCTTTGGCATCGTCAAGGCTTTTCAGCGCTTCCTGTTTTGCGTTTTGAGCGTTCAGGCTAAGAATTGCGATCGCAATAAAGATTAGGATGCTTAGCTTTTTCATGGTTCTCTCCTTTTGGGGTTATTTAGTCCATAATGGGTTCTTCTTTCTCTTCCTGGTCTGAGGGAGAATTCTTAAGTTCGCTTGCCTCCACCGCTTTAAAAGCTTTTTCCGGCTTTTGCGTTTCTGCAAGGTCTATCTCCTCGATTCCTTCAATAATATCCTCATCCGCCGCCTCGGCATCGATCAGTATGCGCTGTCCGGCTCTAACAAAGAGCATGTCCTGGGCACAGGGGAAACTAAGCAGATATTTGCCTCCATCCTTGCGCATCTTTTTCAGCGATAGACCCAGGATGATCAGATCCGATTCACAAGAAACTCCGGAGATCACATCCGCGATGGTCTGATCCTGTCGTTTTCTTACTTTTTGGATATTGGCGGGCGAAATGGGCAATCTTCCGGTAGAAATCTGCTCTTCGAGTTTGCTCACACTGCTATCGCCTTCATTCATCACATCAAACACTCTGATCTGACAGCCTTTCCACTCTGGGTGCCCGATCATGATATAAGCCAGCAAAATCATCAGGTTGGCATTGCGATAGTCGCCTTGGTTCAGCCAGATATCGATTTGCTTTTTAAAGCCGAAATGCCGGGTTCCAGAGCGCAGAATCAGGGCATTTAGGCTGGTGACTGCAGTAAAGTAACAACCTTCGATAATGGGCGGCACTTCCTCCCTGTTGTCCTTATAAAAACTGAACAGGATGCTGTTGTTTTCCATGCCGGTAATCCCGGGGATCTGCACTATCTGTGCCACCGCGGTCTTGAAGGTGGGTGCGACAATGGTATCCACGTAGAAGCCGGCATCACTCATCTGGGATTGATTGATCAGGTTTTGCAGGATCTTTTTGGCTTCATTATTGGTTGCCAGATTCAAAGGGCCTTTGATGAAGTGAATGTATGAACCAAAGCCGTAATGATGGCTGAGCCAGCGCAGCAAATTGAATGCCCCCAGCCTGTCCTCTGTGTATTCTGTAAGCGCAACAATGGAGGGTCTCCAATTGCTCATGTCCGGAGCCGCATTGCGTTTTTGGATGGCAATCTGCAGCTTGCGAGTACTTTGAAACATCACGCCTCTGAATACCATGGCAAGGTTGCGTTCGCCTTTCTTGGTTTTGTTTAGCCACATATATATCCCTGCCATCACCGTGATCGACGCCAATGCATAGGCAGGCTGCATCATAAACATCATCAGAAAACAAGAAATCGCTCCCACCAGCGAGAAATACCACTTTGTCTTAAATGTTGGGCGGTAGCTGGGATTACCGGCAAAATGTTCCAAAAAGCTGATCAAACAAAGGGCTCCGTAGGTGATCATAAAAAACATACTGATGATCTGCGCCACAAAATCTACATCGCCCATTGCAACAAATACTATCACGATAGCGGCTGTAACCCAGGTAGAATTAACCGGCTCATTGGATTCTCCGACTCCTTTGCTGAGGAATTTATTCCAGCTTAGCGAGGGGAAAAACCGGTCAGAAGAGAGAGCTTGCAAAGTGCGCGGGGCCACCAGATACGAACCCAAAGAGGAAGAAAGCGTGGCAGCAGCCAGCCCGATGAACACAGATGGTCCCCAAACCGAAATACGGCTGAGAATGAACTGATCGCTGGCCAGATCTTCAGGTAAGGCGCTGCGGCTGAGTTTGAATACCAAAAGGATGTAAACAGCGAGCCCAGTGAGGGTGGCGGTAAGGGTTCCCAAAGGGATGGATTTTCTGGGATTCTTGAGATCACCGGAAAGCCCCACTCCGGCTGTCATGCCAGTAAAAGCAGGGAAAACAATAGCGAATACCCTGAAGAAACTATCCGGATTGGCGGTGGTATCAAACAAACCAATGCTATACCCTTCAGGTAAGAGTCCCTTTCCCGAAAGAATCAGGACGATGGAAATGCCCAAAGTGATCACGATGCCCATCAGAGCGCTCACTCCAATGGACGCCCCTTTCCGGGTGAGGATAAGGGTAAGGATGATTGCCACAGGTAAAGATATGGCTCTGGCATCCGGAATGTATCCCGTGAGATCCCCAATATAGCCAAAAAGTGGACGGAATGCCTCCGCAAAAGCGATCAGATAGAACGCAACCGAAATGGCCTGGGAAAGATAGAGAGAGATTCCGATAGTACCTCCCAAAGTGGAACCGAAAGACCTACTGATGATGTAATACTCACCCCCGCCTTTCACCTTTAGATTGGTGGCTATCTCGGCGATTGCCAAACCGGTAGGAATGGTAATCATATGACCAATGAGAACTATTAACAGCCCACCTGCTAGACCAACATTACCAACAGCGTAACCAAAACGTAAAAACATCACAGCACCCAATATGGTGCTGATCGCCGCTAAAAAAACCGGCGCAGTGCCAAAGCCGTGACCGCTAACTTTTTCTTCGGGCATCGCATCTCCTCATCAAGATCAGATAATGCTGAACTACTGTTTTTCCCACCCTGCGATTACATTGCAAAGAGTCAAGCCTTTTCTTGCGTCTTGCAGCCATGACCTCAGTGGGAAGCGCCGAAAACCGAGCTTAACCCCTCCAGGGCAACATATATGCCTTTACCTCTTCGTTGTAGTAACGATCCGTCATGGTAGCGATGAAATCCCGTACTTTCTCCGCCGGCATGAAAGTATCCAGATACTCTTCATTTTTGTGATTCAGGAAGTGCTTGAAAATCTTGGAATCCTGGTTGCCATTTTGGATGTCATCCAGATATTTTTCAAACATGATGCGCATTGTGCGATGGATGATTGCGTTGGATTGCTTCACGTTATCATCCGTATAAATGCGTTTGTAATTGAATTTCTTCAGTTCCAGAAGCTGATTGGAAGTCTCTTCATCAAAGGCAATATAATCTTGTTCGTAGCTATTCACGATCACGCTTTTAACCAAAGTCTCGATAATCTGACTGTTGGTATTGCCAAGATATTTTACCTGTTCAGAAGGCAATTCTTCGCGCTTTAGCAAGTTAAAGCGGATGGCATCCTCGATATCCTGGCCGATATAGGCGATAGTATCAGTAATCCTTACCACACAGCCTTCCAATGTAGCAGGCATCCATTGCACGTTTTCGCCCTTCTTTTTGCCGGCTATATATGCATCTATATCTGCTTCAGTTTTGTCTTCTTTGGGTCGCAGCTGAGTATTGTGCACTTCCCCATCGTGAGAAATGATGCCGTCCCTTACTTGAAAAGTGAGGTTCAGCCCCCGTCCCTTGCGGGATATGTGATCTACGATGTGCAGAGATTCAATATTGTGATGAAAGTGCCCGATACCGGATTCGTAGCAGCTGTTGCTAAGCGCTTTTTCTCCATCGTGCCCAAAGGGGCAATGCCCCAGATCATGGCCCAGGGCAATGGCTTCAATAAGCTCTGTATTCAAGCCCAGATACTTCCCGATTGTGCGTGATATCTGAGAAACATAGGCAATGTGCAGGTTGCGGTTTGTCATCTCTTCATCGATCAGATTGGTAAAAGAAAACACCTGCGTTTTCCCGTGATAGCGACGATACGCTCCGCTATACAGGATGCGGTCTCTATCCACTGCGAAGCGGGAACGCATAATATCTTCATCCTCTTCATTTCTGCGGCGGGCAAAAGTATCTCTGAATGCTCTTGCACCCAAAAGGGCATCATGCCGGGCTTTAATATCGTTAAACACCTTATTCAAATCTGTATTCATAACATCTCCTATAGATATGGTATAAATATAAGTTAGACATTATAAGCAGGGATGCAAGCCTTTTCCGCTGCTCTGGCAAAGAAAAGCTTGCAATCGGCTCAGAACTTGCTTATTTTTAGGATAGTGATTACAAATAATCTTAAGGAAG
>CAZJJH010000138.1:0-4983 GCA_964546265.1 uncultured Candidatus Cloacimonadota bacterium | reverse complement strand
CTCAATGTGCCGCTATAGGGATAGGCAAGATACTTTAGAGAAGATTCCACATTTAGTAAGGGCTGGTAAGGTACCCGGTTCCAATTTCTATCACCAAGAAAAGCAAGATTCAAAGATACGGATTGTTCAAAAGTTACTCTTCCCTGCCCAAATACGGCATTAGCAGTGCTTTCGTTGCAAAACACATCGTTGTAACTGAGCATGGGAATCTGAGGATTCATGCTACTGCTAACTACTGCCCTGTTCAAAGTGTATGAGCTTACATTCTCCAGCTTGAAGGATCGTAAAAGGGATTTTTCCGTAGTTGGTTGATAGTCCTCTAACCTGATGCTTAGATTAAGCGGCGTAGTGGCAAAAGGAAGGGCTGAGGGTCTTTTATTAAAAAAAACCCAGCGGTATAGGTCCAGCGCCGTGGCGTAGCTATTTGCTCTCGTCTCCGGATTCTGCACTATGCTGAGTTGCTGATCAAAATCAGTAATGTAGCGCCAGTGAAAGCCGGGGATGGGCAGGAAGTTTTCCCCATCATAAATCAGGTTTAAGCCGGATTCTTCCAAGCCTTCAACATCTACCAGGATATTGCTTTTCCAGGCAGCACTGCCTCCATAAAGCAAAATGCTGTTTTCAAGATCGAAATCTGCTAAATCCAGTTTGCTGTGATGCTTGATGTTCAGTGCTCGGATATCTTTACTTAAAGCTTGATTCCGCTGTTTTAAGTTCAGAGCTTCAAAAGAAGTGGCTACTTGCCTGAGAGAAAAGTTTTTAAACGAATAGATATCCTTGTAAACATCCGCGGATATTGAAGCGAAAGTGCTATTGAGACCATTGCCATCAGCGTCATAGTATTTAAAATTCAGGCTGATATCTTCCTGCCCAGGCAGTACAAAATCTCCAAAACCGCGAAAATGATTGGAAAGTAGATTACCCCTGGGTGCGTTCAGCGATGCTCCCAAGCCGAAGGCTGATATCTTTTCGTGGATCGGGGTATACCTGTATTCGGCATCCAGATTCATAAGGCTGCTAGCCTCAGCGTGGATGAAATTACGTGTGCGTCTTGCTGTATCTGTAGATTCTTCTTCAGGCTCCGGCAACGTTTTGGGCAGATACGCCCGCACGCTATCTTTTTGCGCACTACTGCGGCTATAGGGCAATGCTTTTTTATAAAGGAAAATCTTCACATTGCTTTCCCCGATCACCTCCATATCCGGCAAGACTTGAATCTGGGAAACAAGGGATGCTGCGATAAGCAATAACAGGAGGCTCAGCGCAATCTGCTTCATTCAGCCTCCTCCTGCAACAGGGAGTTAAGCTCAGTCAGGTGTTCCTCAGACAAGTGCGGAGAGTAATCCCACAAATGCATCTGTGCTTCTTCTTTCGCGCCTGATTTTAGGTAGCTGAGCACCATATAATACACTGCATCGTCCAATACGTCAGGGAAATCCGGGAAAAGCATGATCAGCTTATCCAACTCATCAATGGCGGCTTCAAATTCATTCTGTTTATGCAAGATTAGTGCTTTATAAAGGAATGCCCGGGCATGGTCATATGCACTAAGGCTTTCATTGATGATTGTATCTGCCTTAGCGTTGGCTTCCTCATATCTTTCCTGAGCTTCCAGGTATTGCATCTGAAGAATTCTTGCCGGGGGTACTTCCTCAAGGAACTGTTCGCCCATTGCCCAGATGTCTTCAAATTGCAGATAATCGCTTTCTACAGAAGCCCGCAATGCCTTATGCCATACTTCAGCGGAGGGTTTCATATTCAGAGCATCACTCAGTTTTAGGATCGCATCCTCATAGTTACCCAACAGCACATCCACTTCCGCCCACGCGACAAGCGTTTCCAGATCCAATGTATCTGAATATAAAGTACTTAGCAATGAATCAGCGCGGTTGTATTCATTCAGATTTACCAGGCTTTCGGCCATCAGCATCTCTACTTCGCTACGTTTGTAATCCGGAAAAGAATAGCGCAAGTCTTCGGCCTGCGCCAGCACATCATTCCACTGCTTTTTTTCTGCGTAAAGCTTTGTAAGCAGATATGATAGCTCAAACTTCATATACTGGCTCTTGAAGGTATCGATCATCGCCGCCAGCTCGCTAATTGCTTGCAAATCATCATGACGAACCAGCGACACTTCCAAGCCCGTAAACACCTCCCTCAGTAGCGCTTGATCAACAGTGGTAAATTCAGCTACATTGCGGTAACGGCGCAGGATGTTGGCGTAATCTGCAATAGCTTGCTCATAGTTACCCATATTAAAGTAGCTGTTTGCCACATCCGCCAAAACAGATAGATAGTATTGTGAATCCGGATACGTAAGCAGGAATTGATCGAAAAGCTGTAAAGCCAGATGATAATCCCCGGCAGAATAGGCAGATTTTGCCCCCAGATAGAGATATGTATCTGGGCTTTGGGGACCCCGGAAGAGCTCCATATACAGCACAGAAGCTTCGTTATAGCGCTTCATCTGATACAGGCATAGGGCTCTGTAACTCTTTGCCTCACTTATCTTCAAGCTGTTATCTGAGCTCAATTCGGCTTTTTGAAATGCGTCAAGTGCCCGTTCATAATCTTTCTCAATGAAGGATATGTGTCCTTCCAGGATCAGCGAATCGTAGCTTGGTAAAAGCTTCTTCAGCCATGGACGGGCGTTATCGTAATCACCTAGATAATAGTATATTTGAGCGACCCTCAAGATGGCGTCCTGGTTATCTTTTTCGTGCTTTAGAATTGCCAAAAACGCATCCAGTGCACGGTTATAATTTGCCAGATAATAGTCGATCTCTGCCAGATAGAACTTTGCTGATGGTACGTGTGAAGAATTGGCGTGCTCGCTGATGACCTTGCTAAAAGCAGAAGTGGCCATACCGTAATCCTTGGCTTCGTGATACAGATATCCCAGGTAATACCAGGCGGTATCTCTGTCCTTGGCATCGGGGTATTGGTTCAGATATTTATTGAAAGAAGCTTGAGCGGCATAATTATCTTTGAGCCTAAGCCAACTGAGGCCGATCAGTAGATCAATATCCGCCAAAAGCAGGCGGTTGTTACTTTCCCGGCGAGCCTGCGCCAGGAATCTCAGCCCTTCCTGATAATCCTCTTTTAAGTAAGCAAAATAGCCCATTGTGTAGAGCTGCTCTGCTTTCAAGATCGTATTCTGAGGCTGTTCGATGAAATTGGCAAGCTGCACCATCGCCGCAATCGGTTCATCCTGATACATGATTTTAATGCGTTCCAGATAGCTCAACACCTTTATTTCTGCTGAAGCTTCCTGCACCAATCCTGCCAGGATCTCGTCTGCAGCATCCGGTTGACCTTGATGGATGAGGAGGATCGCGTTGTAGTAATCATAATATTCGCCGCTGTTTTCGCTATTGCTCAATATAGCAGTCGCTTCCTCATAGTTATCCAGCGCAAATGCCTTTCTCATGCGCAAGAGTTCTATTGATGGATGCGCCCATATATCCTGGATACGCGACATGTGTTCGTCAAATTCTACAAAGCGATTGTTATCCAGCAAATACTTAGCCCAAAGGACATTACTTTTTCTGTAGATGTGGTTTTCGGGATGTATTTTATTCAGCAGCGCCCGGGCATCGTCATCTTTGGATAGTTTGACCAGGACTTCCAGATACTCGTATTCAATTTCCGGCTCTGGATGCTCCCGCAGAGTATATTCGTAGGATTCTTTGGCGCTGTAATACTGCCCAAAGCTTTTATAGAGTCTTGCCCGGTATAGATTTGCCCGAGCCAATAGAAAAGTATCCTTGGTTTCTGATTCCAATATCTGGATCTGATCCATGGCTTGGCCTGTCTCTCCCATTCCGATCAGGCAGATCGCCCGGTAAAGATAGACCTGATGCCGCAAACTAAGCTCCAGATCCTCTCTTAACAGCTCATCATAAACTCTCAAGGCCTCTGTGTAGTTGTCTTTTTCCAGCACCAGGTTTGCGCCGATGAAGCGCAGATGATGGCTGTAATAGCTCTGAGGATACCTGGCTTGAAAGCTGTTGATCTCGTTTAGTACTTTTTCTGTTTCACCACGCGAAAACAGTTCTACTATGTATTGATAATCATAGCGTTCCAGATTGCTGGAGGGAGTAGTTTGCGCCGCACTTTTTTGGGCAAACATAAACCCCAGAATCAGGATCGCCAAGAGCAATTTATATCCGGGCATCCATATTCTCCAATTATTACTTTGTGACAGGCTAAGCTAAAGGCAAATACTGTCAATCGCTTTATTTAAAAGCCTCCTCTGCGCTGAAATCACGCAGGGGATCAAAACTCTGTAAGATGCGGTGATCATCCGCAGAAAGCTCTTCCAAACACATCCGGCTGAGCAATTCTCCCATTCCCGGACCAAGCATGAATCCTTGGCCACACATGCCTACTGCATTGATTAGATTGGCTTGTGAACTGCTGTATCCTACGATCGGAAAGCCGTCAGGAGTCATCGGATACTGTCCACGCCACGTGCGGCGCACTTTTAGATTCCGCAAGCGGGGATATATCTCAATCATACGTTTACTGCACATCGGCAAGAATGCAGAGGTAGAGCGGTTATCCACACCCAAGATGGGAGGGTCAGGAGTAATGCAAAACACTACTTGCCCTTCGCTATTCTGATAGAAATAGAAATTGGCACTTCCGGGAGCTTTGCGCATGTCAATTACCATAGGCTCAAAAAACCTGGCAACCGGCTCTGTGATCCCGGCTTCATGGTTATCCGGAAACACCTGTAAATCGTCACCTGCCATCATGCCAATATCTCTGGCATTATTCCCGGCTGCATTGATTATCATTGCAGCGGCGTAAGTTCCTTTATCTGTTATTACTTCAGTTATCTTATTGCCGTCGCTCTTAAAGCCGATGACTTGTTCTTGAAATTTGAATTCCACTTTAGCAGCCAGTGCATGGAAGTAAAAAGCATTGGTGACCAACAGAGGAGAGCAACTGCCATCTTCCGGAGAAAAAGTACTGCCG
>CAZJJH010000137.1:0-5010 GCA_964546265.1 uncultured Candidatus Cloacimonadota bacterium | reverse complement strand
CAAGCTTGTAGCGCAACCGAACGTCATTGGTAGGGTGCGAATTTGATATGATGCAAATCTTCATAGTGTTTCACCTGTATCCCTTAAGTTTGGAACTCACACAATTGTGTCAAGATAAATGTAGGTTCTATGGTATGATTTCCTGCCTGATCTGACTGATGGGACTGCTTTAGCTGATGCGATGATGAGTTATAAGTTATGAGTTACGCGTTATGAGTTATGAGTTATGAGTTATGAGTTATGAGTTACGAGTTACGCGTTACGCGTTATGAGAATGCGGTTTGCCGAACGCCACTCTCTCCTCAGGAGTTCAAAGCACCTCCATTTTTACACACATATTCCTTTTTTCGCGGTTCTTTGGAATCTGACAGCGTTGTGGGTGCTGCTTTTAGCTGCACATTTTTTAACAACGCGCCTGGAAGACGCGTCTACAATAGGCGGCAGGAAGACGCGGGCGCAATAGCCCCCTGGGGCGATACAACATAGCGAGGGTGTGCAGCGAAGCGGAACCCCTCGATATGCGCAAACCATTGTAAAAGCCCTTTATGGGCGACATATAATGGTATATTCATCGTGTTCGCTCTCCAGCGGAAATTGGGAAACATAAGCTATTTTTATTCGCACATTATTTAATAACACGCGCCTGGAAGACGCGTCTACTTTAATTGCTTTGGAATCTGACAGCGGGCTTGCTTTTTTATCTATGGAAGGCTTTGCCGCTCCTCTCCTCAGGAGTCCTAGCTCTCCCATTTCTTCCTGATATTTCGCCCCGGCATTAGCGCAGCTTCGTCGCTGGATCCTGCTGTGTCCACAGGAGCATCCTACGATAAAGCTCCCGTGATGCAACGCCAAAGGATAAGGGAAAGGATGGCAAAGGACGCGGAAAGACCTAATGGATATCCAGGCTCAGATATTGGCTTTTAAAGCTGTAATCCTTCAGCGCAGGTAGTTTTTGCAGCTCTATGATATAGTTTTCCAATTGCTCTGCTTCGTGAATACCCCCTGTTTTGTAATCTATCAGAAGGGCTATTTTTGCAGAGGTGTTTAGCATCAACCGATCTATCCTATAGCTACCGATGGCAAATTCATTGAATACCTTATCATATTCAGGAGCAAAAAGATAGCTGTGTTTCCTCAGCTCCTCGCAGCTCTTTTGGATAGTCCTTTGGATCTTCACAATCTCCAAAATTGAGGCAAAGCGCCGGATAGTTTCTCGCCGGGCACGTTCGTGTTCTTTGGGAATGTCTTTGATAATGAAGCTTAAGTAATAATGCACCAGATCTCCGTAGAGAGCCTGGCGTTTATCCAGATAAACCTGTTTGAAATTGATATCCAGAGCTTTTCGGGGAGCGGCGGCTTTCAAAGCTTCCGGTCGCAGTTTCAGCAAGGGTAAATTCTCGATCACAAGAGGAGAAGTTGAATCCCGCATATTCTTTTCCGGGGATTCCGGCACAGTGTAGCTGAAGCTCTTTCGGCGCAGGCCCTCGCTAACACATTGATCCGCGCTGAATTGCCGGGTGCAAGCCCCTGCCAGCATCAAGGGCAGATTTGTGCCATCTTCCCGGGCATCCAAATATTCATCCCAGCTGGAACTGCTATGATACGCAAAGAGAACGTGAAGATCGCTTTTAGCACGGGTAAAAGCCACATATAGGTTATTAAGCTCTTCCAGCTTTTCCTGCTTTTGCTTCGTTTCCCATACCGCTCGTGCCGGGCTATGCGGCAGGATTGAATCAAAGTGAAAGCTAAGGCTGTAATCCTTGATATATTTGAACTCATGATCCAAGAATTCTGATGCCCAAAACAGCTTCTTTTCGTTGTGCCCTCCCGAACTTAAATTATACAACACAAATACTTTATCAAATTGCAAGCCCTTGGATTTGTGGATGGTAAGCAGTTGAACCCCGCCCACTCCTTCTACGCTGCGTTGGGTCATGTTCTCTTGATTCTGGTTTTCCAAAAGATAGTTCAAAAAGTCAGGAGTCCTGATTCCCTTTTTTGCCTCCTGCATTTCCCATGCCGCACATATATCCAGAAATGCCTGCAGATTCAGGAGATCCCGCTGTGGTATTGCTGAGGGATCCTTCATAACAAGCCCAGTAAGTTCCCGTAAGATGGCATAGGGAGTTTGAGTTTTGTGTGTCTGAGCCAGAGCATATATATCGGCTACTGTTTCGGGCAAAGCCGGACTTTGTTCCTGAGGACTTGCACCATGCTCAAAGAGAGCGATCTGATCTATTACTTGCTTCAATTTTGCCCCGGATAGCAAAAGATAATCTGAACGTAAAAAGGCAAGAAAATCCTGCCAGTTTCCGAAATAAACAAAACGAAGCCAGGCAATAAGCGGAGCCACCAGGCGATGCTCAACAATAGATGCGCTGGGCTGAAACACTCCGGTTTCTCCCCGTTCTTCCAGCAGTAATTGGATCTGAGAAAGCTGTTTTGAAGTTCTGCCTAATATGGCGATACTTTTCTTGGGGTCGTCCTTGTAAAGCTTTAGCTGCGGCATAATCATCTCATCCACAAAATAGCTGTAAATCTGGGGACGGGTTCCTTTTTGATCCGAGAAAGCTTTGGTGGCAATTTCTATGGTCGCATCCAGCTTTCCTAAAGCAGATTGAACTGGAGTGTAAGGCCAGTTCATTCCCTCCTGATTGATGGCGAGGTGCAATGCCTCATCACCAAACACCGCATTGATAAAATCCACCATATCCTTCCCGGAACGCCAGGATTTATTCAATACTTCGGTCTTTAGCTCGTGCAAAGACGGAATGATTCTGTTTAGATTCAAGAGCAGGTCGCGCTCGCCACCCCGCCAGCCAAAAATGGATTGCTTTTCATCTCCCACCACGATCAAGCCGCCAAAATCCTTGCTTCCGTATCCGGAGCTGATCTCCTCCATGATGGGGCGCAACATATTGAACTGGATCAGCGAGGTATCCTGAAATTCATCGATCAGCATGAAGCGGGTGCGATGACTGAGAAACATGTAAAACTCATTGGCGGAGTTTTCGTCGTTGAATTTGAACTCCGGAGGATCATTGCTAAACAAGGCCTGGAAGGTGATCCAGGCAATATCTTGATAGTTCAGCTTTTTATAGCGATATAGCAGGCGGTCGTATTCTTCTAATACAATTCCCCATACATCCAGGATCTCCCGTTCTTCGGGCAGGTAGTAGCGGTGATAGATCTCCTCTGCCAAAGCGCTGAGGGCTTCCTGATATAGCAAGGCGCAATGTTCCTGGTGTTCTTTTTGCACCACTCTTTTACTGATGAAATCCTTTTTGAAGCTGCGGAAAAGGATCATGGCATCGGTAGGATCTTTTAGCAAGCTTTGCAATGTGGATGAAAACTCTGCCGGATTTTGCGGCTGACGACTAAAGAGCTTTTTGATCTCGCTTAAAAGTGCATCCGCAAAGCCTTTGGAATTCTGATCCTTGATCCCGGCTTGAATGGCGTTTCCCAGCTCTAATGCTGCTTTGGCAAAATCCTTGCGGGGAAGATCCAGGTAATCCCGCTTTAAAGAGCAACGGGAGCTAATCAAGAAATATAGCCAGCGGTTGTAAATGAGATCCTTGAAAAACGGGGCGTAATCATCCATGCTTCGGTGCACTTTGCGCGAAAGCAGTTTGTCGATCCTGCTGCGAAACTCCGGCTTCATCAGGTGATCCATCAACAGGGGCAGACTCTTGTTCACGGCATCTTGATCTATCTCATATTCGTCGATGCTTTTCATGGGACGCACGATATTGCGGAAGATGTTTGCGGTATAGCTGTCGATGGTCATAATCTGCAAATTCTGTAGATCAGCACTGATCTCTTGATACGCTGAAAGCAGTATTCCCTGCTCCTTTTCGCTAAGTTTTTGGGGATCCCCGGGGATGTATTTACGCAAATCCTGCACAATGGCACAGGCGGGATTCTTGAGGAGTTCCTGAATTTGGCTCAGGATGCGCTCACGGATCTCGGCAGTGGCTTTGCGGGTAAAGGTTAAGGCCAGGATCGAATCCAGCTTGAAATCACTATGCTCATAATAGCTGAGAATCAACGAGATATATTCAATTGAGAGTCTGTATGTTTTTCCGGTTCCGGCACTTGCGGTAATGATGGCATTTTTGAACTGTGTCATTGTTGCTCCCTTTCTACCAAGAGGTCACTGCGAGTGATATTTGCACCCATACGGCGATTATCCCCGCGGGCTCCGATTCTGTAGCCATTTTTCATGCAGCATTGGATCTGCTCCCAGATGTCATCGGCAAAGGAAATGCGCTTTTTTTCCCGCACTCTGTCTTTTAGATTCAGTCGCCTGTCCAATATCATCCAGAAATAGGATTCCATCCTGTCTGCGCGTTCGGGATTGTCGATGAGATAGTAGAACCATTCATAGAAGATCAATTGTTCAGCATCAGCGGCTCCGGTTTTAAAGTCAATAATGAAGAATTTTTGGGGGCTGGTGATGCGTAAATCCGCTCTGCCCCGTATCTTTAGTTTGTAAGTAATCCCGGCATACTCTCGTTCAACCAGCAGTTTATAATATTTCTCATCCTCCGGGCGGGTTTCTTCGGGTATCAATTCAAAACTCGTGTTTTCCAGATATGGTAACAGAAATCGGTAATAAAATTCCTTCAGCGAAGCCACCAGGCAATCGCTGATGATGCTATTCAGGAATTCCTCATTGTAGTTTTTGGGAATTTTGTAGTAGAAATCCGGGCTATGGGTGATGCTGCTAAGAATCTTACGCAGACGCTTATCATCCGTAAAGACGGTTGCCAGGCTTTCCGGAGCTTTGTGCCGGGAGCTGGTCTTGCCCAATACTTCGGCAAACCAGGCATGCATCAGAGTTCCAAACAGAGCGGGGCTTATCGTTTCTTTCAGTTCGGTCTTATAATCCGGAATCTTACGCAAGCTCTGAATGTACCAGATAAAAGGATTTTTGAGCAGGGTATGAACATCGTAGCTGTTGAAGCAAATCTCAGCCTTCTTTGTAAAATCACTTGTGGGACAAGCCGG
>CAZJJH010000136.1:2259-5043 GCA_964546265.1 uncultured Candidatus Cloacimonadota bacterium | reverse complement strand
TGCTGGCGCCCATGCCAAAGGAAAGCATTACCACGGCAATCTTTTCCAGAGGATAACCGATTGTGTTTAAGATATAAAACCAGGCAGACATATCTACCAAAGCAAGCCCCACAACGGTGAGACCCATCACACCGCCGGCACGGTATGCCACTTTCAGCCCTTTATTCAAGCTCTCGGAACAAGCCTGAGCAGTACGGCTGGATGCCATTGTGGCGGTATTCATGCCGACAAAGCCTGCCAGGCCGCTCATAATTCCACCGCTAAGGAAGCCCCATGGAATCATGGGATCCAAAACCCTCAAAGCATATGCCAGAAACAGGAAAATAGCAAGGGCAACAACAAAGAAAATGCCCACACCCTTATACTGTTGCAGAAGATACGCATAAGCGCCTTCACGAACATAACCGGCAATCTCCTGCATGCGCTGGTTTCCGGGGTTCTGAGCCCGAACATTGCGGTAAAAATAATAGGCAAAAATTAGCGCCGATATAGCTCCCACGGGTGCTAAATACCATATTAACGGCAGCTGTGGCATATATACCTCCATGATTGAGTAGGGGGATAACTCATTTAGATACATGAGATTCCACGTATCGGCATTTTGTAGGGATTCTTTTATTTTGTCAATGCCTTTTTTCTTTGAAGCGCTGCAGGGCTGATTTGATTGAATGAAGAAGATTATCGAGAATGCACGAGTGCTGCACCCACACTCTGGGCGAAAGGGATGTATTTGTCTTTTACTTAAGAACTCATCATTCCTTCCCCGGTATATAAACGAAGCATCAACTACATATCGTCCTTAGATACTGCTATGGGCAAGGCAGGATCCAGCGATAAAGGTTTGCTAATCTTGCGCTAAAGCATCAGGGGAGTATCAGCCGTGGGGATCAATTCCGCACGGCTTTTCCCAATACATACTTTTGTTTCAGTTTTTTGAGGTCGGCATATTGTGAAAGCACCAATCCCAGAAGCGTGAGCGTGAGCCCCAATATTGTGCGGATACCGATGGGATCCCCCAGAATAATGAATGCCAGGACCACGGTAAAAACCGGGATCAGGTTCGTGAAGATGTTAGATTTTGCCACTCCCAGGCTGCGGATGACATCGGTGAAAAGCACAAAAGCGCCGATGGTGGCAAACAGAGACATCGCCACGATGGTGCCAAGCCCGCGCAGAGTGTGAGTAACACTTAGAAAATGGCTGCCTTCAAAGAAGATGAACATCGGCAAAAAGTAGATCGCGCCAAACAGGGTCTGATATGCCACGATTGTAAGAGTGCTGTATTTAAGGGTTAAGGGGCGCACCATCAGGCCATAGCCCACGGCTCCAAATATTGCCAGCGCCAGAAACATGATTCCGGTTAGCGTTGCTTTCAATTCCCCGCTGCCAATGCTCATTATTGCCACGCCCAGGCAGGAAACGATGACGCCCAAAATCACATAGACGCTAAGGCGTTCTTTCAGTAGCAGCCAGGCTCCGAAGGCGGCAAAGATGGGGATGGTGGCAATGATGATGCTGCCCAGGGAACTGGAAACATATTGCATTCCATTGGCTTCACCATTGAAATATAGAAAAGGTTCAAAAAAAGCAACAGTCATCATGCGCCAGAGATCTTTTCTATCCAGCTTTTGCCAATGGCGACTGAGAGCCATTACCGAAAACAGTACAATGCTTGCTAACGACAGGCGCAGGAAAATGACTTCATAGGGCAGGTATGTTTCAAAGGCGATTTTATACCACACAAAAGTGATTGCCCAGCAGAACATTGCTCCGATGGCGCGCAGGTAGGTGATCCAGAGTTTCATCTAAACAAATTCCAGCACTTCACCACCGGGGATATGCTTCAATTCCCCGCCATCATTGATATCCCGACACACTCCGGCTTCAATTTCGGCACTGTCAGTATAGCCGCGCATTTCCCAGAACCCGGGGATGTAATGTCCCATAAGATCTATTTTTACAATGCTTTTGGCAGATTTATAGCCCCAAAGATAGGGAATGAAAGCGCGCAAGGGACCGCCGTAATCTTCATTGAGCAATTCACCATCAAAAGCCCAGGCTACCAAGGAGCGTTCTTTCAGGGCGATATCTAGCGGAATGGATGTATCGTAGATTTCTCCAATAGACCAGAAGCGCAGAAATTTGCATTCTGAGCGCATCTTTACTTCTGATAGCAAAGTGCTGAGCCTCAAACCGGTCCAGGCGCCGTAAACAGACCACCGGGTAACACTGGTAAGCCGGGCTTGCACCGTATGCTGTGGCATGCTTTGCAATTCATTCCAGCTAAAGCTGCGGGGGGCATCGCAGAGTCCACTTATCTCCAGACTCCAGTTTTCTCTATCCAGAGCTCCGGGATGGCCTTCTGCCCAAAAAATTGGAGTATTCATTGCGGCAAGTTTAGACATTTGTATCTCCTAAATGTTCAATAATATCAGTTGGGGTAATGCTGAAGCTGCGCCGGGTTTTACATAGGTACTCAGCCGTTTTGCCCATCAAAAAGGAGGCAGAGGGAGCAGCTTTGCAGGGTTCGGACTTCTGGGCAATGAAAGAAGCGATGATGCCGCTGAGCACATCGCCGCTGCCTCCGGTGGCCAGAGCGTCGTTCCCGCTGCGGATAAAGAATATGCCTTCGGCACAGGCGTAGAGGCTGCAGTGCCCTTTTAGCAAGATATCGCAGCCTAAAATGCTGTGCAGCTTACTTATCTGCTGCACGGGATCTCGCTTTAGGGTATCGAGATCGATATCTGCCAGGCGACAGAATTCCAGAGGGTGGGGGCTGAGAAT
>CAZJJH010000136.1:0-2159 GCA_964546265.1 uncultured Candidatus Cloacimonadota bacterium | reverse complement strand
AAATTCATGATTTCATCCGCGAAAGCAGTGTAATAGGCAATCACATCTTTGCGGGAAAATAGATGGATGAGTCCCGCGCCGGAATAAAGAGCCGCTTTGGCAGAGAGCCTGGCGCTGCCTACGTAGCCGGGTCTGCCGCCGAAGATAAACACTCTGCCAAAATTTCCTTTGTGAGCATTTTGTGGACGTTTGGGAAGCTCGGCATGGCTTTGTAAATATGTTTTTATGGGACTTTTATAGTGCAAAGGGATTCCGATGCGGATGATTTTGATATCCCCACAAAGGCAAGGGCCATCGTTTAAGAGGTGACCGTATTTCAGGTTTTCGATCGCTAAAGTGAGATCTGCCTTGTAATATCCGCCCATGCCGTTTTGTGCGTTGAGCCCGGAAGGGATATCGATTGCTACTTTGAATCTGCATTTGTTGCACAAGCTGGTAAGCGCATGTTGCATGAAATCGGGAAGTTCGCCTTTGAAGCCGATGCCGAAGAGGCAATCCACTAAAAGGTCTGCAGAGGGAAGGGCATCGAGTGCATCCGCATCCGGGCCTATTTCCAGAAAGCGAATATTCATTTTTTGGCAGAGTTCGCGGTTTACCAGGCTCTCTTCGCTCATAGTGCCATTTCCCACGCTAAGGATAAACATCTGCTTTACAAAGGGGAAAAGATGGCGGGCAATTACGTAGCCGTCTCCGCCGTTATTGCCTGTACCACAGAGGATAAGCACGCTATAATCTGAAATATCCGGATAGTATTGCATGATAGCATCGGCGCAGCGTGCTCCGGCAGTTTCCATCAATACTCTGGAGGGGATGCCAAATTCATCCATGGTCTTCCGGTCAATTTCCTGCATTTGTTTGGGGCTGAGGATATGGGTCATATTTACCTCACTCTTTGGCGGCATGAAGCTTGATTTCGATTGTGGTTCCTTCATTTGGGGCGCTTTCTATCACGCGGATACGGCCCTGATGATATTCTTCGATGATGCGCTTGGCAAGGCTGAGACCCAGGCCCCAACCTCGGGTTTTGGTGGTGACTCCGGGATTAAAGATCTTTTTCCAAAGTGCGCGGGGAATTCCTTTGCCTTCATCGCGGATATGCACATAGACAAAGCTGTCCTTGTGAGTAGCGGTGATAATGATGTTTCCGCCTTTTCCGGACATCGCGTCCACGCAGTTTTTGATCAAGTTTTCCAGTGTCCATTTGATCAGTTCCAGATCCATGAGAACTTTCACGTTTTCGATCTTGCTGATGAGGTGGATATCGATGCGGGATCCTAAATGGGGCATGCGGTGGCGGAAATATTCCACGACGTCGGCGAGGATGCTGTGGAGATTGTGCTGTTCCAGCTTTGTGATGCTGCCCACTTTTCCGAAGCGGGAGGCGATATTGCGCAGGTGTTTCAGATCTGCCCTCATGAAATCCAGGATCTGAGGCATATCTGGTCTTTTAATGCCTTCTGCAGGGCTTTCTGCCATATAATCGATCCAGCCCATCAGCGAAGTAATTGGTGTGCCAAATTGATGGGCGGTTTCTTTGGCGAGACTTACCCAGAGAGTATCCTTCTCCGAGCGTTTTAAAAGCAGTAGGCCGTAGCTGCCGAAAAATACTACCATCAGAGCCAGGATTAGCTCCAGGATGATGATATAGCGAATGTAGGAAAGAGATTGCGGGTTTGTAAAATAGATGAATCCCAAAGAATCAGCTTCGTTTGAAAGGGGCATTTCGCTCATCTGCGCTGTGGCAGAAAGCAGGGCAAATTGGTCTTCAATCGGTAGTTGGTGAAAGCGGGCAGATTCATCCACATCTACGTTACGCCAATATAGCGGTTCGCGATTGCGATCGGTGACGATGATCTCGTAGTCTATATTCTTGATAAATTGTTCAAAAGATATGGGGCGGCGGTAAAAAGCATATCCGGTGAGGATCCCCTCGTCAATCAAGGGAGTCTGCACCATGCGGGTCATCAATTCGCCCAGGGTAAATTGGGATTCTCGGGAGAGATCTTCATAGAGGCTATCCGGGCTTACGTCCACGTTTTTCCAGACCAGAGGGATCATGTTTTCATCTGTAACGATGATGGGGATTGGGTTCTCGCGCATGAAATCCGTAGAGATGTAATCCCACAACTGCTGTTGGAAATCTCTCTGTGCAGTGAATT
>CAZJJH010000135.1:0-5047 GCA_964546265.1 uncultured Candidatus Cloacimonadota bacterium | reverse complement strand
TTACTGCCTGGGACGTAGTGGGCGCAGGGGCGATCAATGCCACCATTCGCAACAACCATATTGAGGCAAATCTGACCGGAATTTATCTTCTAAATGCAAGCGGAATTGTACATGATAATCTGATTATAAACAATTTCATCCCTGGCGATACCAATAGCGGAGCCGGGATGATGATTGGCGGAGCCACCTCCACACCTTACATAGCGGGGAATACTCTAACTGGAAATTTCACCGGTTTTTACATCACCAGCAATGCCATGCCCTGCCTGGGCGATCTGGCAGAAAACCATCCCTTTGCCTATGGAATGAACATAATCCAGGATAACATCGATGAAAGTAATACCCTGCACTCTGTGGTATGCGCCAGCTATCCCAACAGCGGCAACGTGATCAAAGCCGAAAACAACGATTGGGGAGTATATACAGTGGATGAAATCGAGATTGGCATCATGGATCAAAACGATTCCATGGCTTTGCCCATAGTAGATTTTGAACCCTGGTACCAGTCTCAAACAGGCTTTACGATCTCGGGAACCTTCAGTTGGGATCCGGATGACTATGGTTTTCTTTTACCGGAAGAGCTGGAAATGCTGTTGGTGGATACTCAGAGCCGCCAGATAGTGGAGCGTCATACTCTTTCGGACAATCCTTTCGAAATCCAAAGCGAAGTAGAGGGAGATTTCTATGCGCTGATTACAGGGCTGGATCCGGAACGTGAAATCTGGGCTGCTGCCGGCGGTCTGGATGCAATTAGTTCCTTCAGCCCCGGGGTTTCCCAGACGATTGACCTGGGTGATATCTACATAAATGCATGGCAACACTACGATGTGCAGGTAAAAGGTCCATCAGAGCCAATTGGGGATTACGATGTTTGGCCACTGTCACAGGGCTTCCTGATCTTTGAATATGATAAAGTGGATTACTTTTACGATATCGGAAACTTCCGCTATATCTACAAACAGGATTATCGTGATGCAGATGGCTGGCACACGGTTCAATTTCCCGATCTTACCATGTATGCCAGAATCGGAAATCTGAATCATGGTGCGCAGTGGGAACAGAGCTATGCGGTAGATGGCGAGATTGTGAATAACATTGTCAGCTACTATCTGGATGATAACCTAAAAGAGATATTCAGCACAGTTCCCGCCCAAGGAGAGGGATGGTCCAGCCGTCGTTATCATGATGATGATGGCGATCTTTTCTACGAAATGGATCCCCAGGGCTATTGCGTAAAACACTACGAGGCAGTAAACGTGGGCGATGATACATGGCATCTTCTCCACAAATCAAATCCGAGCCACCCTGTTCAATTGAGTTTGAGAAGCGTTCCCGATGGGCCGGAACAGCAGTTTCATATGGAATTCTGGTGGCAGGCACCGGCTTACGACAATCTGGACTACAACGAATATCGGCTATATTCCCAGCATCAGGGTCATGAACCCCAATTGCTTGCTACGATTGACTATAGCCCCACACCCATCGTTGCGCTGGAAAATCTTACCGGCTCCGGTTATGTGGATTTCTGGGTAGTGGCATCGGATGGCAACAATGAATCCGAACCCAGTAACGTAGTTACTTTCAACTTCCCGATAGCCAATGAAGATCTTGTCCGGGTTCCGGAAATCAACATTTATCCAAATCCGGTGAGCTTCAAGGGTTCTTCAGTTCTGCAGGTGGAAGTAAAAGGCTTGAAGCAACCGCTCATGAAGATCTATAACCTCCGGGGGCAGCAGGTGCTAAGAGCAGAAATGCAAGATGATCATTTTAGCTGGAACGGTAAGAATTCCCGGGGCAAAGCTGTGAGCAGCGGTGTTTATTTCATGCGGATTGAGGATGCTAATAGGGCAGTCTTGAACCGCAAGCTATTGGTAACAAAGTAGGTTGTAGATGCAAAAATATCAGGATACTGCCCTGGCAATTTTCGACGAAGGCTTCAATTGCGCCCAAGCAGTTTTTGCCGCTTTTGCGCCGGGCTATAATATGGATCCGGAGCAAGCCTTGAAAGTAGCCTCTGCCTTTGGCGGGGGCATGAATATGGGCGCGACCTGTGGTGCGCTGACCGGAGCAATGCTGGCTCTGGGTTTGGCAACAGGTTTCAGCGTATACAGCCCAGAGATCAAAGACTCATTTAAAGAACTCAATCTGGATCTCATAGAGCGTTTTCGCAAGCGCGTTGGGCACTTGGATTGCCGGGATATTCTGGAGATAGATCCCACAATCAATGAACAAAAACAAGCGGCGCGCGATGCCGGAATTCTGGCATCCCGCTGTCCAAATTGCGTCCGGATAGCTGCGGAAATCTGCTATGAAATCTTGCATGAGCTTGACATCGAATGACTTTCATCTATTATTTTAATAGATAGATAATTGAAGTGAAAGAAATACATGGACAGGAGGAAATAATGTCCGAAATTATATATATAAAAGGTCGTGAAATATTGGATTCCCGTGGCAACCCCACTGTGGAAGCGGATGTTCATCTGGAAAGCGGCGTGATCGCTCGCGCCGGAGTGCCCAGCGGGGCATCAACCGGTGAGCGGGAAGCCATAGAGCTGCGTGATGGTGATAAAAGCCGTTACCTCGGCAAAGGCGTGCTCAAGGCAGTTCAAAACATCGATGAAATCATCGGTCCGGAACTCTTGGGAATGGAATCTGTACAACAGGCAAGTCTGGATAAAATGATGCTGGAGCTGGATGCTACCGATAATAAAGCCAAGCTTGGCGCAAATGCCATCCTGGCAGTTTCGATGGCTACTGCCCGCGCTTCCGCAATGGAGCTGGACATTCCGCTTTACCGCTATCTGGGCGGAGTGAATGCTTTTACCCTGCCGGTGCCGATGAGTAATATCATCAATGGCGGTGAGCACGCAGATAACAACGTGGACATCCAGGAGTTTATGGTAATGCCTTTAGGTGCAAAAAGTTTCCGTGAAGCCTTGCGCATGAATGCCGAAGTATTTCACTCTCTCAAAGCCATTTTGAAGGGACGTGGGCTTGCTACTTCTGTGGGCGATGAAGGCGGTTTTGCACCAAATCTCGCTTCCAATGAAGAGGCGCTTATCGTGATCGTGGAAGCCATCACCAAAGCAGGCTACAAACCCGGTGAAGATATCTATATCGCGCTGGACGCTGCAGCTTCCTCATTTGTTCAAAAAGACGGCAAATATGCCATCGATGGCAAAACACTTAGCAGTGACGAGCTGATAGCCTACTACGAAGCTCTGGTACAGAAATACCCGATCTGCTCTCTGGAAGACGGCTTGGCTGAAAACGACTGGGCAGGCTGGAAAGTGCTGAACCAGCGTTTGGGCTCAAAGATCCAGCTTGTCGGCGACGACCTGCTGGTTACCAACCCTAAGTTGATTCGCAAAGGCATCAGTGAAAAAGCCGCCAATTCTGTATTGATCAAACTCAATCAGATCGGCAGCGTTACCGAGACCATCGACGCCATCAATACAGCGCACAAAGCGGGCTGGACCACTGTGGTTTCCCATCGCAGCGGAGAAACAGGAGACACCTTTATTGCAGATCTCGCAGTGGCGATGAACAGCGGGCAGATAAAGACCGGTAGCATTTCCCGCAGTGAAAGAGTGGATAAATACAACCTACTTTTGCGCATCGAAGAGGAGCTGGGAGAGACGGCATACTTCCCCGGCAAAGCAGTGATCAAACAACTCGTGTAGCCATTCTCTACGCTTTATCCCCATGCCTCCTGCCGATCGGTGGGGGGCATTTTTGTTATTGCGCATTACCGGAGCTACACAAAATGGCAATGAATGTATCCTCCATTTGAAACGCTCGCTTTTGCTTTCAGCTCCCGTTTCATACAAAGTGAACTTGACAAATATTGCCTCCCCATAAATTAATAATTCAAAACAAAATCAAAAGGAGCCCCAATGAAGCAGCTGAAGCAGGATCTCTCAAACTTAGCTGAATTATTCAAAATGTATCTCCCCGAAGATAAAGTAGCTCAGGCGCAAACGGACTTTCTAAAAAAACTTTCCGAGACAATGCACATCTTCTACAAAGGCAAGATGCAAACCCTTCCTAAAGCAGGAATATATGGCTTTAACTGGTTCAATGTGTGGTACACACCCGGGGTTTCAAAGATTTCCACCACGATCAGAGATAACAAGGAAGCTTCATACCAACTTTCAAACCGGGGAAATCTGGTGGCTGTAGTGAGCGATAGCACACGCGTTTTGGGTGATGGCGATTGCAGCCCCTCCGGAGGCTTGGGAGTGATGGAAGGCAAGGCGATGCTGATGAAATACTTAGGCGCATGTGATGCCATCGCGCTGTGTGTAAACAACCGCGATGATGAGGGGAAGCCGGACGCGAAAAAGCTGATTGATTTTGTTAAGATGCTGGAACCAAGTGTTGGCGCGGTTAATCTCGAGGATATCTCCCAACCAAATTGCTACCGCGTATTGGACGAATTGCGCGAAAGCTGCAACATCCCTGTCTGGCATGACGACGCTCAGGGTACTGCCTGTGTGACTCTGGCGGGGGTGATTAATGCGCTTAAACTCACCGACCGCAAGATTGAGACAAGCTCCTTCGTGCTGTTTGGCGCAGGCGCTTCCAATAGCACTATCGCCAGCTTCCTCTTGCAGGAGGGGGTAAATCCGGATAAAATGGTGATTTTCGATAGTAAGGGTGCCTTGCACGCAGATCGCCACGATATCCGCAATGCGGAAGGCAAATATAAACAGTGGGCATTGGCAGAAAAGACCAATCCGCGTAAAATTAACACTATGGAACAAGCCATGCGCGGCGCGGACGTTTTAATTGCGCTTTCCACACCCGGTCCCGGCACAATCAAGCCTCAATGGATCAGTTTAATGGCGCCGGAATCAATCGTCTTCAGCTGTGCCAATCCGGTTCCTGAGATTTATCCCTATGATGCGCATAAAGCCGGAGCTAAAATAGTTGCCACCGGTCGTGGAGACTTTCCAAATCAGGTGAATAATTCTGTGGGATTTCCCGGAATTCTGAAAGGAGCTTTGATGGTGCGCGCCCGCAAGATCAGCGATGGCATGGC
>CAZJJH010000134.1:0-5054 GCA_964546265.1 uncultured Candidatus Cloacimonadota bacterium | reverse complement strand
GCTCAATCCATTGCTCATCTCTTGATCCTGGTGTTTATCGCCATTGGAAACGTAAAAGCCTTCAAAGCGAAAAGGAGGAAATTCTGATGGTACAATTTATGAATGTTCTGGGAATCTGGTTAGCAGCGTTCTTCACTTTAAGCATATTCAGTTTTTTGTATAAGGATAACCCATTCTACAAATTTTCTGAGCAGGTTTTTGTGGGGCTCTCCGCCGCATATTGGCTGGTCTATATTATCTACTCCATCATGATCCCAAACCTGTTTGCAAAGCTGTTTGGTGATTTTTCTGCCAACGCTGTGCTTTTGATACCTGCCGTGCTGGGCATTATGATGCTCATGCGTTTGCATCCCAAAACTCAATGGCTCAGCAGATACCCAATATCCATCATGATCGGTACCACGGCTGGAATATCGATGTTGCGTTATATGAAGAGCGACATCCTGGAGCAAGTGACAGCCACCATGATCAATCCCTTCTCCGCCCCAGATATAGCGGGAATAGTGGGCAATCTTTTACTGATTATTGGAACTCTTACCGGAGTATTCTTCTTCTATTTCAGCAAAAAGCAGGAAGGACTCTATAAAGTTCCCTCCAAGATTGGCATCTGGTTTTTGATGATAAGCTTCGGTGCCACATTTGGTTACACGGTAATGGCCAGAATCTCCCTGCTCATAGGCAGATTGGAATTCCTTTTGCAGGATTGGCTACATATAATACGATGAGGTTTTCACACATGTTACAATTACACCAACGCTTTATCCAAACAGCTAAACGCTTTCCTCAGCGGATCGCGGTTTACGACAAAGCAACCATGCAGGATTATACTTATTCAAAAATGCTGATAGCCAGCTTTATCCTAAAAGAACACATCGCCAAAATTAATGGAAAATATGTCGGAATTCTTTTACCCACAGGCGTTGGGGCGATGCTCACTGTATTGGGCAGCCTGATGAAAGGCAAAATTCCCGTTATGATAAACTATGCCACAGGAGCCATAGAGAACTGCCTCTATGCCAGAGAAAAATGTCAGTTCAAGACCATTATAACCAGTAAGAAATTGATGGATAAACTGGGATTAAAGCCCATCGACCACATGATCTTTGTAGAGGATATCCTTTCCTCTGTGACTCTAAGGGCAAAACTGAAAGCAGCTCTCATCTCAAAGCTTCCCTTCAAGATCCTGAAAGATATGGTGCATCATGGGGATCTAAGCGAAATCTCTGTGATTCTTTTCACTAGTGGCAGTGAAAAGGAACCTAAGGCAGTTCAACTTTCTCATAAGAACATCCTCCATAATGTAAATGCCTTCCCCACCATGATCCCTTTGGATGAAAACGACATATTCGCATCCATTTTACCGATGTTTCACGTGTTTGGGCTCACAGTAGATTTCTGGCTCCCTGCAACCATCGGCGCCAGCATGATTACCTACCCAAATCCGCTTGAATACCGCACTGTGTGCGATTATATCCGCGATTACAAAGTAACCTTTATTGCCGCCACCCCTGCCTTCTTCTATGGATATCTCCAAAAATCCCAACCCGGTGATTTTGATTCCGTAAAAATCGCCATTGCCGGAGCTGACAAACTGCCCGAAAAGGTATATGAGGGATTCCTCAAGAAACACAAGCTCACCGTTCTGGAAGGCTATGGCACTACCGAGACCAGCCCGGTAATCTCCACATGCTATCCCGGAAACCACAAGCCAGGCAGCATCGGACGTCCTATCCCCAATACCCAGGTTCGCATTTTGGATATCCATACCGATAAGATATTGGGTCCCAATAAAGAAGGTAAGATATTGGTAAAGGGAGATCTGGTAATGGAAGGCTATTTGCACGATCTGGAACAAACTTCGCTCAGGATCCGCAATGGCTGGTATGATACCGGCGATATCGGGCTTATGGATGAGGATGGATATTTATACCATAAAGGGCGCCTCAAACGCTTTGTAAAAGTGGGTGGAGAGATGGTATCGCTGGTAAAGGTAGAAGAGCATCTAAGCGAACTCTTACCGGATGATGTGATCTGTTGTGTGGTAGATGTACCAAATCCCACTAAAGGGGCTGATGTGGTGGCAGCTGTTGCCAATGGAGATTTTGACATGCATAAGGTTTTAAAACAGCTTAAAAAAGATCTCCCCTCAATCGCTATCCCCAAACAGTTTTATGTAATAGAAGATATCCCCATGATGGCAAGCGGAAAGGTAAACTTCCGCGAGGTAGAAAAAATCTGCAGAGATAAAAACAAGAAGAATAAAGACTGATGCAAATTACTGATCTTAAACACCCAATTCATCAAAATACAATCAAGAAGATTGCTGAGATATCTCGCCTCATCCACAGTTACGGATGGGCTGAAGCAAACGCTGGTAACCTGAGTGTCGATATTACCGATACCATCAAGCAATTCAGCCACACAGAGCATAAGTGGTTCATCGTCAGCCGAACCGGGAGCAGGTACAGGCAGACGGCTATATCCCCCCTGGAAAATCTATTGCTGATCGCAGCCGGCGAAAATGATGATAACTTCTTTCCTGAAGATGCCAAACCCACTATGGAATGGGTAAGCCACCGTTGTCTGCAGCTAAATCACGACCGGTTCAAGATAGTTTTACATACGCATCCTGCAGAAATTGTCGCGCTGTCGAACTTATCAATTGCTCAGGACACAGATCTCTTGAACAGAACTTTGAGCGATTTACTGCCTGAATTACCACTGTATCTCCCAGAGGGGATTGCCATTGTGCCCCGGGCAAATCCCGGTTCTGCCGAGTTGTGTAGTCTCAGCAACAAAGCCTTGAGCAATCAAAAAGCCATGATCTGGTCCGGACACGGTCTGCTTGCTTTTGCCAACGACCTGGATGAAGCCCTGGACTATCTGGAGATAGTAGCAAAAGCGGCTCGAGTGTTCCTGCTAAACAATCATCATTCTACTGTCTAAAACTCATATCATCAGTATCTTGCGATTTGTTATAGTTTTCACATCAAAGCCAGTGCGTGATCTTATTTGTTTTGCACGCTTTGCTGAAGATTCCGGATCAATTGAGCTTTCAGATAATTGATTTTTAGGCTCTCTTTTTTCTCCCCAAATACTTCAGCCTATCTTTAGCATGCTTTAGAGCCAGGATCTAGCTGCCGCCATAGCATGATCTAAGGGCAAAGGTAGCTTAAAGTCCGGAGCAAGTATTTGGAGTGGCATATGTGTAATAGAACTTGCAGATGCTTCCCATAATGCCGTAATTGCCTGAAAGAGGATAAAATGCATTGCAGAATAGTGTATTATCCTTGACAATGGTTCCCGGCATCATAGTTTGACTTTCTTGTTCCGCAAATATATCTGATGCCGGGCACCGCATAATTCACTTGATGCTACGATTCCAATAAGCCCGAAAGATGAAATGGGACAATGTGTTTCACCAAATAGGAGTAAAAATATGAACATAGCAGATACAAAGTTCAGGGCGCGTGAGATGATGAGTCCCCAAATGGGAAACCTGATATTGGCATTCATCATCTATAGTTTGATTATGTATGGAGTAAGCACAATCACTTTTGGGCTGGCGTGGCTTGTGGTTTACGGTCCTTTAAGCTTGGGCATGGCAGGTATATTGCTAAAAGTGGACAGCGCAGAAACCATCAATTTTGAAGAAGTGTTTGCCGGATTCAACGATTTTGGCAGGTCTCTTCTGGCAGGCGTCCTTACTTCGCTCTATATATTTCTCTGGAGCCTGTTATTCTTCATTCCCGGTATAATTGCTGCCTTAAGCTACAGTATGACCTTTTTTATCATGAAAGAAAATCCGCAAATGAGCGCCGAAGACGCTATCACTGCCAGCAAGAACCTTATGATGGGTCACAAAGCTGAACTATTTGAGTTGTTTATTAGCTTCATTGGCTGGTGGATCCTGAGCATGCTGAGTTTTGGCATTGCTCTGATCTATGCAACGCCATATTACTACTGTGCTCTTACGGTTTTTTACCAAACTCTGAAACACAATCAAAGCAAAATAAGCTAATTTTTAAGGAAAAGAAATGGAAGAGAATAAAGTTATATACCAGATGAGCGGCGTCGGCAAAGTAGTGGATGGCAACCGCTATATCCTGAAGGATATCTATTTGGGCTATTATTACGGTGCAAAAATTGGCGTGGTGGGGCTTAACGGATCCGGGAAAAGCACTCTACTAAAGATTATGGCGGGGCTTGATAACGACTATATCGGTGAAGTGGCAATGAGCAAAGGATATAGTATCGGCTATTTGGAGCAGGATCCGCAATTGAATCCCGAACAAACGGTTCTGGAGGTAGTTCAGGAAGCGGTGAAAGAAACAATGGATATGCTCAAGCTTTTCGAGGAAATCAATAATCGCTTTATGGAAGATCTTGATGAAGACACCATGAATAGTTTACTTGCCCGGCAAGGCGAAGTTCAGGACAAACTGGATGCCCTAAATGCCTGGGATCTGGATAGCCGCCTGGAACTAGCCATGGAGGCTCTGCGCTGCCCTCCCCCGGACCTACCGATTAAAGTGATCAGCGGAGGCGAAAAACGCCGGGTAGCTCTGTGCCGGCTTTTGCTGCAGGCTCCGGACATCCTGCTCTTGGATGAACCCACCAACCATCTTGATGCTGAAACTATCCTCTGGCTTGAACATCACTTGAAGAGATATCCGGGCACAGTAATCGCCATCACACACGATCGTTACTTTCTGGATAACGTAGCAAACTGGATTTTGGAATTAGATAGAGGTGAAGGAATCCCATATCAGGGCAATTATTCATCCTGGCTGGAGCAAAAACAACTGCGGATGGCGCAAGAACAAAAAGCAGACAAGCGCCTGAAGAAAGCTCTGGCAGATGAACTTGAGTGGATCAGACAAAGCCCCAAAGCCAGGCAGGCAAAAAGCAAAGCCCGCATTCAAAACTTCGATAAGCTTTCCGAACAGACATATGAAACAGAACGCAGTACACAGGAGTTGCCCATTTTCCCGGGACCCAAACTTGGCAACAAAGTGATCATCGCCAAAAATGTGGCAAAATCATTTGATGAT
>CAZJJH010000133.1:0-5158 GCA_964546265.1 uncultured Candidatus Cloacimonadota bacterium | reverse complement strand
TAAGTCGCTGATAATAATACTGGTTCTACTCTGTTCGGTGCTCATCTATGCTGATGAGCTGGATGACAGGATGCGTGAACTGCAAACCATACAAGATCAGCTAGAAGCGGCAGAGCAGAAAGCCCAGCAAACGGCTGCAAAAAAGAAACAAACCGAAAATGAGATTCAACGGACATCTTCCCTCAAACGTATAACGGATAAGAATCTACAGAAGTTTCGATCTGCCGAGAAGGTGGTGAGAGATTCGCTTAGTGAGGTGGAGAGAAGAATATTGAACGCAAATGAACGCATCGACAATCTGCATATGGCGCAAAACGCCGAATTGAACATCTTGCTGCGGGTAGACAGAACTTTTGCTGCCCGCAAGATTTCCCACCGTGATCACCGATATCTGCAAAACCTCCTACACCAGCATAAACGGGAATATGATGTGATAAACGGTTACAAAGTTTCATTGATTCAAGCTCAGGAAAGTCACAGCGCCGAAGCGGTACGTATCAGGCGCAACCTAAATACAGAAGATAGAAAACGCCGTACATACGACAAACAGATCCGCAACTTGAGCAACGAGAGCAAAAAGCTGAGCAAGGAAGAGCAGGATCTGCAAAATAGAATAGCAACTTTGAAACGTGATGCTGCCGCATTGGAAAGCTTGATTAATCAACTAATGGAAGAAAGTGGCAGAGAGTTACCCTCATATAGATTCACTCAGATAAAAATTGCATGGCCTGTCCAAGGGCGAATTATCCGCTCTTTCGGTCAGGAAACCAGATCATACAATACCAGTGTGGTGAGTAATGGGATAGACATAGCCGTAAATGAGGGTACAAATGTGCTCGCGGTGGATGATGGAGAAATCATCTTTGCGGATCGTTATGGCGGACAGGGGAAGATGTTGATCATCGATCACAAAAACGGCTTCTTTAGTCTCTATGGCTACAACAGCGATTTACTGGTTGCTCGAGGGGATAGCGTAACGCGCGGACAGGTTATTGCCCGAAGCGGTATGACAGGATCTGCCAGCGCACCTTCGCTGCATTTTGAACTGCGTAAAGATGGCAAAGCAGTAAATCCAGTGCCATATTTCGAATAGCTAAAACGAATATATTTGGGAGTATTATGAACAAACTAACCAATCCGTCCGAGAAGAAACTGCTCAAAAGCTTGCAAAAAGATCCTTTAACTGATGCCACAATTCTGCATTATACAGGGAATATGTGGGGGATTGGGGCAAGGCTTTCTGCATCAAGAGCTATAGAACGCATCAATAAGCTGAAGCAGCGTTCCAAGGGCGGCATGATTGTTCTTGTACCGGAAGTAGCCTGGTTTGAAAAGGAAGGAATCCCGGTTCCGGACCGGCTCATGGGGCTTATGCAACAGTATTCGCCGGGAAACTTAAGCATTGCCTTTCGCGTTATGGACGATCGTTTTAATTCTGTAGCAGTAAACCGGAAAGTAGCTTTTCGGATTCCGACAGATCCCATGATACGCCATTTCATATCGTTACTGGGTGAGCCCATGGTATCTACCAGCGTAAACTATACTGATCTACCGGCAGAAAATGATCTTGATAGACTTCAGAGAGTATTTGGCACCTGGTTCGATTTTGCTTTGATCCCTCCACAGAGGGCAATTCAGGAAAATAATTCTGCTTCAACCCTGATAGAGTATATGGGCAAAGATGAGGGCGGGATCGAAGGCATCAAATGCCTTCGGGAAGGCTCCATACCATTTTATCAAGTAAAACAATCTTTCGATTTGCCCCTGGTAATGTTTGTTTGCACTGCCAATATATGCCGCAGCCCGATTGCCGAAAAGTTGTTTGCCAAAATGATTCGAGAGCAGAAGCTATCTTTAACTACCGATAGTAGCGGTCTGCTGGAAGGTGGCCACATGATTTCGCTTTCGTCGATGCAACTGCTGATGGAACATGGAATGCTCGAGGCCCAGGAACACGTCTCCAAAACAATTACGGCAGATATGGTTAGCAGTTCCTGGCTGATCCTGACGATGGAAGAGCGCCAGCGAGATCACCTGCGGCAACAGCATCCCCAAGCCGCCCGTAAGATACTTACCTTGAACGAAATCACAGGCTTCGATGGCGATATAACTGATCCATATGGAAGTAATATGGATTTTTACAAAGAAACCTACCGGATCATAGCAGAAAGACTGGATATATTAGTAAAACGTATTTTAAATAACGACATCATATTATAAGGAAAGACAATGAGCCAGATCAGTGAGCAAATGATTGCCGAACATGGCATCAACAATGAGGAATACACTTACATAGTGGAGATACTGGGCAGAGAACCTTCTCTGGTAGAGCTTGGTATTTTTAGCGTAATGTGGAGCGAGCACGCAAGCTATAAAAACTCCATTTTGCAGCTAAAAACCTTACCCAAAGAAGGGGGTATGATGCTTGCCAAGGCCGGCGAGGAAAATGCCGGTGTAGTGGATATTGGTGAAAATCTGGCTATTAGCTTCAAGATTGAAAGCCATAATCATCCTTCAGCATTGGAACCGTATCACGGAGCCGCAACCGGTGTGGGCGGCATTCTTCGCGATATTTTCACCATGGGCGCCAGACCCATAGCTGCCTTGAATTCACTGCGCTTTGGAGATCCAGAAAACGCCCAGGTTAAGCACCTTTTAGCCGAGGTCGTACACGGTATAGCGGATTACGGAAATTGTTTTGGTGTGCCCACAGTAGGGGGAGAAATCTCTTTTGAGAAGAGCTATGAAGGCAATCCTCTGGTAAACGCGATGGCAATCGGACTTCTGGAACATCAACACCTGGCAAAATCTGCCGCTACCGGGGTAGGGAATGCCGTGATTATTGTAGGCGCGAAGACAGGAAGAGATGGAATTCACGGTGCCACTTTTGCCTCAATAGAGCTTTCCAGCGAATCAGAAGAAAAGCGAACAGCCGTTCAGGTTGGCGATCCTTTTTACGAAAAATTGCTTTTAGAAGCCACACTTGAGATAATCAAAGCCGGTCTGGTAGTTGGAATTCAGGATATGGGCGCTGCCGGGCTTACATGCAGTAGCAGTGAGATGGCAGGGAAAGGCAAGGTTGGCATAGAGATTGATGTAAGCAAAGTTCCCCAAAGAGAGAGCGGGATGTCAACTTACGAGATTATGCTCTCGGAATCTCAGGAACGTATGCTGGTGATAGTGGAACCAAAAAACATCAATAAGGTTCTGGAAGTTTTTTCCAAATGGGATCTGGATGCGGTTCAGATCGGCAGCATTACAGAGGACAAAATGCTAAGGGTCTTAAACAATGGCAAGCTGGAAGCAGAAATTCCGGCTCAATACCTGATTCTGGGTGGCAAGGCTCCTGTATATAAAAGGGAATCGGTACGTCCGGCATATCTGGATCAAGTTCAAGCCGAGGATTTTGCCCAGCTGGATCTTTCCGGGGATGCAAATGATGTGCTATTGCGCCTGCTTGCCAGCCCAAATATAGCGTCTAAAAGAAAAGTATTCCGCCAGTATGACCACATGGTAGGCATTGCTACCACCACCGAGCCGGGTAGTGACGCTGCCGTTATTCGCATCAGAGAAACAGATAAAGCTGTTTCTGCTGCCACAGATTGTAATGGCAGATACTGTTACTTGAATCCATATGAAGGCGCCAAAGCCGCTGTGGCTGAAGCCGCGCGCAACGTAGCATGCAGCGGGGCAAGGCCCATTGCGATTACAAACTGCCTGAATTTTGGTAATCCATATAAACCTGAAGTTTATTACGGGTTTGAAGAATGTATCAGAGGGATGAAAGATGCTTGTCTGGCTTTTGATACTCCCGTAACTGGCGGGAATGTAAGCTTTTATAACGAAAACCCGAATGCCGCTATTTACCCGACTCCGGTTATCGGGATGTTAGGCTTGATGCAGGATTTCCGCAAGGCCTGCAATCAGTATTTCAAGCAAGCAGGAAACAAAGTGTTTCTTTTAGGGAAAATAGAGAAAAGTTTGGGCGGTAGTGAATACCTGAAACAGATTCATCAGATGATATCAGGAGATATCGCCGAAGTCGATTTAGCTGAAGAAAAGAAAGTGCAGGATTGCGTAGTGAGTCTCATTGAAAATAGCTACATTCGAAGTGCTCATGATCTTAGCGATGGCGGGCTGGCTGTAGCTCTGGCTGAATGTTGCTTTGGCCCCAAAAGTAATTTTGGTTTCCAGGGTAGTTTTGAGCTTGCGCAGGAGTCTATGATTTCTTATTTTGGCGAATCGGGCGCAAATGTGGTTGTATCCTTAGAGGCAGATAGAGAAGCAGATTTTATCCAAACAGCAAATAGCCACAAGCTTGAGTATCACTATCTGGGTGAAGTAACTGAGAGTGAATCATTTGTTATTAACGATGATATTAAAGTGTGTGTCAATGCACTAAGAGAAGCATATGAAGAGGGCCTCAAAATCTAAGAAAAATAAGTGGAGGAGGAAATGAGAATGAATTTCTTCTTTGGTCCAGCCTTTTGGGGAACGCTCCTGATACTATGGGGCGCGTCATTGATTCTAAAAACAATGGGTATAAATCTGCCCTTTGTAAGGATATTTATTGCAGTTATCATTATCTTGTTTGGAATCAGAATTCTTATCGGTAACAGCAGCAAACCCTATTCTCACTCTGGGAAATCCAATGGGAATTATTACCGGGCAAATCGTAATGGGGAATACAACCTGGTTTTTTCCGGAGGAACGATAGACCTTAGTGATATCAGTGCAGAATCCGGAAATATAGAGATAACGGTAGTATTTGGTAATGCCACGGTAATCTTGCCCTCGCATCTGGAGTTTGATATCGAGCCTACCAGTGTCTTCGGCGTTACCGTACTTCCGGATAGAAGCCAATACGGCTTTGGGATTGGTAAATCCGGTACCGGGTATTCCAATAAGCGGAAAATCCATATAGAATCCAGTGCAGTATTTGGCAGAATCGAGTACATCATTGAGCAAGTGGATAATCCTGCTCCGGCAGATTCCAGCTTCAGCAATATAAATCCGGAACAGTAACAGCAAGCAAATAACCTTCATGAAGAAAGTCTTTCTTTTCCTGTGCTTTACTAGCATTATATGCCTGACTTATGCCACCGGAATTGGCTATGCTCTTTCTGGTGGCGGAGCCCGGGGATTTGCCCATATTGGT
>CAZJJH010000132.1:0-5159 GCA_964546265.1 uncultured Candidatus Cloacimonadota bacterium | reverse complement strand
TGGATCATGCCCAGGCGATAGCGTTCTTCAGCGATCTGGATTTGCTTGGTGGACTGTTGCAAGCGCTCCAGATACAATTCATCCAGCCGCAAAAGGTATTGCAGCTCTGTTACTGCGTTGTCATAAGCTCTGCGGTTTTGATCCCTGGCGTCTTCGATGCTAAGTAAAGTATTCTGTTTGGAGATTTTATAACGTGTGTTGTTTTCTTTGTTGGTAAAGAAATTCCAGATGGAATAGGAAAGATTTAAGCCCAGGCTATGCTGGGTGTTGTAGTTGTCAAATTCAAAGTCCTCTCCGGAAACCGAGCGGGAAAAGCTGTAGGAAAGATTCAAGCGGGGCAGAAACTCCAATTTGCTTTTGTTCAGGTTGAGATCGTTTTTTCGTAAAGAGTGTTCCAATACTTTTATCTGCGCCAGCTTGTCTGCACTGTATTCGGGGATCTGTTTGGAGATATCTATTGGTAGTTCTGCCAAAGGGAACCCTTCATCCTGCATCTGCACAAGCGAAAAAAGACGGGCGCGAGCATTCTGTATGGTGTTGTCCAGCTGAAGGATGCTGATGCGGGAATTCATAACAGCAATTTCGTTTTGCTTAAGTTCAAAAGGAGTGGTTTTGCCCAGCTGTAAGAGTACCTGGCTTTGTTCGTAAACCCTGGTTTGAATGGCGAGATTCTCTTCCAGAGCGCTTCTTCGTTTGGTGGAAGAGAGCACTTCAATATATGCTTGCACTACCTGGTAAGCGTAATCCGAATACGCCTGTTCAAGCTCTATGCGGGATATATCACGGTCCAAGAGAGCTTGCCGATAGTTGAAGTAAGCGGGATCGTTCAAGCTGATAGTTTTGTTGATGCCAAAGCCAGCGGAATTTGTAAGCCCGCTTTTTGGAGATATGGGATCCAGATCCTGATTTACACCTAAAGATAGATCAACCTCTGGGAGCATATTCCATTTTGAGCTGTTCAAGGCGCTTTTGGTGCTTTCGTCACTTAATTCTTGCTTGCGAATCTGGTAACTGTGCTCAAGTCCGTATTCCACGAGCTGATCTAAGGTATATTCATTGGCTGCCAAAAAAACTGGGAGCAGCATAATCAAGAAGATGTAGCGTTTCATATTGCCTCTCTAACAAATATTGAATTTGGTATTTACTACTTTATACCTGCGAGACCGTAAAAACCCGCAGGAAAAGAGCTATTTTGTTCACTGGAATGCAAAAGAATCCAAATAGGAAAATTAAGCAAGGAAAATCCTTGCCCTAAAAACCGCCTTTTATAAATTGGCATTTATAAAACAAATAATAATGTAAAGGAGCTTATCATGGCTTTTAATCTGAGAAACAGACATTTCCTCACTCTTATGGATTTCAGTCCGAAAGAAGTAAAATTCTTTTTGGATCTCTCCATGGAGCTTAAAAAAGCAAAATATGCAGGAACCGAGCAGCAGAAACTGAAGGGCAAAAACATCGCCCTGATCTTTGAAAAAGATAGCACCCGCACCCGTTGCGCTTTTGAAGTGGCAGCGCTGGATCAAGGCGCTCATGTTACTTATTTGGGCCCTACCGGAAGCCAGATGGGCAAAAAGGAATCCATTGCCGATACCGCCAGAGTGTTGGGAAGGATGTATGATGGCATAGAGTACCGCGGTTACGGACAGGAAATCGTGGAAGAGCTGGCAAAATATGCCGGCGTACCGGTTTGGAATGGCTTGACCGATCAGGATCACCCCACTCAGGTATTGGCAGATTTTCTTACCGCAATGGAACATCTGAATAAGCCCTTGAACGAAATGGTGTTTGTATATGCCGGAGATGGCAGAAACAACGTAGCCAATGCTCTGATGATTGGCGCATCAAAAACAGGGATGGACTTTAGAATCGTTAGCCCGAAATCTCTCTTCCCGGAAAAAGCACTCTTGAACAAATGCAAAGAAGCCGCCAAAGAAAGCGGTGCCAAAATTACCATTACAGATGATGTTGATAAGGGAGTGAAGGGCGCGGATGTGATATATACCGATGTTTGGGTCTCCATGGGTGAGCCGGATAGCGTTTGGGAAAAGCGCATAAAGCTTCTTAAACCATATCAAGTAAACAGCGAGATGATGAAGAAAACCGGAAACCCACATACCTTGTTCATGCATTGTCTTCCGGCTTTCCACGATCTTAAGACCAAGGTTGGCAAAGAAATCAACGAGAAGTTTGGCTTAACCGCCATGGAAGTTACGGACGAGGTTTTTGAAGGTCCCAATTCCGTAGTGTTTGATGAGGCAGAAAACCGGATGCATACTATCAAAGCAGTGATGGTAGCTACACTGGGACAATAAGCAAGAATCAAACAATAAATTCCAAGGGGATCCTACATGTGTGGGATCCCCTTTTCCTATGTGTAATAATTGCATATTTGGAATGTGGATTGCATATAAAAGGATAAGGAAGAAAATCAAAGTATTATAAGGTTGTATTATGAAATCCTTGTCGATTGGACTCATCTTGGTTATGTTGGCAACAGTTCTCGTTGCTTCGGTATCACATCAGTATCAATTGGACATTCCCAGCATCGAGGAAGGCCCTTTAGGAATCCGGGTAAAGCTGGACGGAGCTGAAAGCTATGGCAATCCCGGAGATCCTGATTTACCTTTCTTCGGCTTTAGTCTGCTGTTGCCGGAAGCCAATGAAGCTAAAAGTGTAAACATTAAGCGATATGGAGCTGTAAGCTATAAACTGGAGGGCAAGATAGCCCCCGTGCAAAATCAGTATCCTTTCTCACATCCCGCGCCGGAAGCCTTTGAACCGGCTAATCCGGAAATATACAATTCTATGGAGGCTTTTCCTAAAGAAGCACAAAAAGGTTTGAATACCCAGTTCCTCTATGGTCATCCTATTGCTTTTGGGACATTCTCTCCATTTGAGTACTTTCCTTTAAAAAACGAACTTGTGTTTTACAAGTATGTGGATGTTATTGTGGATTATGAACCCGGCATCAAGGCTCAAAACGCTTTACAACTTTTGAAGAAAGACGCATTTGTAGAACAGCGTCTGGGCAAAAGCGTAGATAATTTGGGAGATCTTCCCGGTTATAGGGACTATCGCGATGCTGGCATTGAGTACCTGATGATTATCGATGAAGAGAAACAAGATAATTGGCAACCTTTGGCAGATTTTTATGAAAGTTACGGTTTTTCGATTCTCATGAAGCCCGTAGATGAAATCGCCAGTACTCAGCAAGGTCAGGATCTTCAGGAAAAGATTCGCAACTATATCATCGATTTGTATCAGACAGATCCCTTGCGCTATGTATTGCTGGCAGGAGACACCGACGTGATCCCGCATCGGGGCTTAATGGTGAATATGGGTGCCGGGGGCGAAGTGGATTACGATATCCCTGCCGATATGTATTATTCTTCTTTGGATGGGAACTGGAATGATGATGGAGACAGCTATTGGGGAGAACCGATGGAATCCGATCTGGCTCCGGAATTGGCTATAGGCAGGATCTGCTACAACAGCGATCTGGAGATTGCCAATCAGATCAACAAAATTAGTTTGTATCAAATGCTACCTGTGGAAGATGACATCACCAGCGTAAGTTTTATCGGTGAATGGCTATGGGACGGTCCTACCTGGGCAGGTGACTATATGGATGAAATGATTGGCGGCTCTTCAGCCAACGGCTATAGCACAGTTGGGGTGCCACAGGATTGGGAAATTTCTACTTTATATGACAGAACTTATGGATATTCAGACGCCTGGGGTCCTGCAGAAGTACGTCCGCTGCTTTCTGAAGGCGCAAATCTGGTGAATCACTTAGGTCACTCTGCTACTACCTATAACATGAGGCTCTCAAACAACTCGGTTTCTGCCTCTACCATAACCAATGATGGCATCACTTCGAACTATTCCATCTACTTTACCCAAGGCTGCTATGCTGGAAGTTTTGATAACAGAGATACTTCACCCGGTAGCTACACTTCGGACAGCATCACCGAGAAGTTTACATCAATCTCCAGCTCTGCGGCGGGTATGATCTCTCATTCTCGTTATGGCTGGGGTACTCAAGGTTCTACAAATGGAGCTAGCCAAAGGTTCCACCGGGAATACATAGACGCCATTTTTGGCGAAAACATCCATGAATTGGGCTTTACTTTGGTGGATTCCAAGATCGACAACATCCCTTACATTACAAATAATCCCGTGATGTATTGGGTGAGTTATGAAACCAATCTCTTTGGTTGCCCTGCGCTGAGCATTTGGAGCGATACCCCGCAAAACATCACTGCCAATCTTCCCAGCAATTGGTTAGTAGGCCTGAATAGCTACACGATCACAAGCAATGCTCCTAATGCGCATCTCAGGCTCAAACGCGATGGGGAAATGATCTATGAAGCAGATGCCGATGAGACCGGAACGATAGCCATAATGCTTCTGCAAAATCTGGATCCGGGAGCATATCAAATTCACATTACCGCACCAAACTTCCATCCTTACAACTCCACGATATATGTAACGGCGAGCCAAATGCCCTATATTGTGTGCCAGAATGTGCTTACGGATGATGAGGATGGCTTGTTGCATACTGGAGAAGAGATCAGCCTTTCTGCCACCATTAAGAACATGGGAATGGTGGGTCTGCAAGAATCAGGCACGATCACTCTGAGCAGTGAATCTGCTAACATCGAAGTGCTGCAAGGAGAATATAGCTTTGAAAACATCGCTGCCGGAGACAGCCTGAATGTAGAAGACGCATTCCAAATCCGGGTTGTAGGTTCCTATGCGGATCATACGCTTGCCACTCTTTCCTTCAATGCCGTATATTCTGAATATGAGACCCAATCTTACCACAGAATCAATCTATCTGCCCCGATCCTTGCTTTGGACGGCTATCAGGTGCAATCCAGCGGCATGTATGTAATGCCGGGGGATACTGCCGAGATCAGTTTTGAACTTAGCAATTCAGGCAGTGGTAATGCTTACACGCCCTTATTGCTGCTTTTCCCCGCGGATCCGCAATTGGCAACCGATGTGTATGAAATCTTATTGGATCCGATATATGCAGGTAGCAGCACCGAGTATGCACAGCTGTTCCAAGTGCATGTATCCGACACAGCAGAGATCGGTTCTACCTTCAATATAAACTATATGATCTCAGCCGAAAACGGAAACAACCTGGA
>CAZJJH010000131.1:0-5169 GCA_964546265.1 uncultured Candidatus Cloacimonadota bacterium | reverse complement strand
CCATTGTAGATGGAGAGATCCTGATGTGGGATGGTGAATTGCTCTTGGGGATCGATGAGGCTGAACTGCGCGCCGAGAGCCGCAAATTGAGCAAAGAACTATGGGAAAGATTTTAGAAGAGGAAAAACATGTATCAAGAAATTCTGAAAAAAGCTAAAGCATATGAACAGGAGACTGTGCGTTTCCTGATGGATATGGTGCGCATACCGTCCTTTTCTACCAAGGAGAAGGATGTGATCTATTGCATCAAAAAGGAAATGGAGGCTGCGGGATTTGATTCTGTAACGGTAGATCCCCTGGGCAATGTGATCGGCCGCATCGGGAATGGTCCCAAAGTAATCGCTTTTGACGCCCATATCGATACCGTGTATCCCGGGGATGCTTCCCTTTGGGATTTTGATCCCTTCGACGCCCATGTAAAAGATGGCAAGGTCTGGGGTAGAGGAACTGTTGATCAGGAAGGAGGCATGGCTTCCATGGTGACTGCTGGACGCATCATCAAGGATCTCGGGCTTCAGGAAGGCTTTACCCTCTATTTTACCGGAACAGTGATGGAAGAGGATTGTGACGGGCTGTGCTGGCAGTATATCATTAAAGAAGATAAAATTAAACCGGAAATGGTGGTGATCACCGAGCCGACCAATATGAATATCTATCGGGGACATCGCGGTAGGATGGAAATGCAAGTACATGTGAAAGGACTTTCCTGTCACGGTAGCGCACCCGAACGTGGGGATAACGCCATCTACAAGATTTCCCGCATTGCCCTGGAGATAGAGAAGCTTCATGAGCGTTTGCATCATGATGATTTCTTGGGCAAAGGCTCTGTGGCAGTTACCGAAGTCTATTTTACCGGGCCTTCACAATGTGCGGTTCCGGATAGTGCGCGCATTCATCTGGATCGTCGCCTCACCTGGGGCGAAACCAAAGACAGCGCTGTGGCTGAAGTAAAAGAAGCCTGCCGCCTGGCGGGTCACCCGGATGCCACAATCGAAGTGCTGGTATATGAAGAGGCAGCTTTCACCGGATTGGTATACCCCACCCAGAAATACTATCCCACGTGGGTTACTCCCGCGGATTCACCCTGGGTGAAAGCCGCAGAAGCCGCCTACGAAAAGACCCTTTCCCGTAAAGCAAAGGTGGATAAATGGACATTTTCCACCAATGGCGTGGCAATCGCCGGAATGCACAATATCCCCTGCATCGGCTTGGGGCCGGGCAATGAAGTATTTGCCCACGCTCCCAATGAGGCCACTCCAATCGAACACCTAACCGAGGCGGCAGCTTTCTACGCTGCCCTGATTCACCAATTGGGAAAATGACGTACTTTAAGAACTATCGTTGTAGCGAATGTGGTAAAGAGTTTCCTCCGGATGAGCTGAGATACCTGTGTGATGATTGTAGCAAGAATTACTACGCTGGGATGCCTCTGAGAGGGATACTTGAGTGTGAATATGAATATGAGGCTATTGCCCGGGCCTGGGCAGATCTGCAGCGTGCCTTTCCGGATGCTCACGAGCGCAAGAAAATGGAAGAGCTATGCGAACTATTCAGCCCGGTTGACAAGGAGTATTATCCCAATCTCCCGGTAGGGTGCAGCCCTCTGCTTTCCACACAAAGTCTCTCTGGTGAATTGCTGCATCTGAAGTTTGACGGATTGAATCCCTCGGGATCCTATAAAGACCGCGCCTCCCACCTGGTAGTGGCAGAAGCGAAACGTTTGGGCGTAAGAGAGATCGTAACCGCTTCCACAGGGAACGCTGCATCATCTCTGGCTGCCATGTGCGCAGCCGCAGGTTTGAAGGCGGTAATCTTTACTCCTGCTGCAGCTCCACAGGCGAAATTGGTGCAGATCAAGATCCACGGAGCAGAGCTTCACGCCGTTGAAGGCACATATGACGATGCCTTCGCCGCAGCCCTGGAGTATGCCGAGGATCACGACTGCCTCAATCGCAATACCGCTTACCATCCCTTTACTATCGAAGGTAAGAAGACGGCGGGACTGGAGCTCTTTGTGCAGATGCCGTCTCTGCCGGATTATATCTTTATCCCCACCGGAGATGGCGTTATCCTTTCCGGGATGGCAAAGGCGTTTGAAGATCTCTCCCGAGCGGGCATGATACAAAAGGTTCCGGCGCTGGTTGCGGCACAAGCCGAAAGCTCGGATGCCATCACCTCCTATTGGGAAAATGGCGTTTATAAAGATGCCGTCCGACCTGCTACTGTGGCAGATTCGATTTCAGTGAAGACACCTTCAGCCGCGCATCTGGCAGTCAAAGCCATAAAAAACAGCAAAGGGATGGGAATCCGGGTGAGCGATAGCGAGATTCTTTCCGCGCAAAAGATGCTGGCCTTCCGCAGTGGAATATTCTGCGAACCCTCCAGCGCAGCGACTCTTGCGGCCTATTTCCAGTGTCGCGAACAGGGCAGGATAGAAGATGGCGCCGGGGTAGTGCTGATGCTCACCGGTCATGGTTTAAAAGATGTGCAGGCGGTGAAATTTGCCCAATAGAAAGGCATATCACGATTTTCACGTCCACGTGGGCGAAAAGATAGCCGGATTGAGGCTGCGGGATAGTTTTGCATCCCTGGATCGGTTGCGCCGGGATCTGGATCCGCCATTGGGCTCTATCGGTGTATTTGTAACCGAAGAAGAAGGAATCAGCCTCAAAGATAAGTACATCGCGATGCTGCAACAAGCACGTAAGGATTTTGGGGGCAGTGTGTTCTGGCATCTGAGCCCGGTAAATACGGCAAATGAGGAGATTCTTCCTCTGCTGGATCAGCATACGGATATTAAACTGTACACTACTTATAAAAGTGCCGGGCTGTATAGCTCCTACGAGCAGATTGAACGCTGGATGCAAGTATTGGCTGAGACAAAGATAAGGATCTTGCTGCACTGTGAGGATGACAAAACTATCGAAGACTACTCTGCCCGATACCCCTTCAAGCATCCTCACGACCACTGTCTGAGACGTCCGGAACTGGCAGAAATCCGCGCCGTAGAAAAAGTGCTGGATCTGGCTATTCAAAACAGGCATCCCGTTCACATCGTGCATGTCTCATCTCCACAATCCGCGCTTCTAATCCAGGAAGCAAAACGCCAATATTCCGGCATCACCTGCGAAACCGCACCACATTATCTGCTCTTCAATGAGGACAGATTGAAAGAGAAAAACGCCCACCGCTATATCTGTACTCCGCCCTATCGCAAGGAGGAATCCCGGGGTATGCTGGTGGAGCTTTTGCAGGAAGGATTGTTCGATATTCTGGCCAGTGATCATTGCGCATTTACGGATGCCGATAAGGATCGCTACAAAGACGATCTGCCCAAGGTGCCCTGCGGTATTGCCGGGATAAAGAACCTCTACAGCTCCATGGAAAGAGCTTTGGTAAAGACCGAAAAAATCAGCCGGGATGAACTGGACCGGATGCTAAAGATAAACCCCGCCAAACTGATGAATTTGACAGAAAGACAGGATTGATATTTATGATAAAAGCTTATCGTAACGACGCCCTTGCCAAAGTGACTGGTAAGGCAAAATACACAGATGACTATGTGATGCCAAACATGCTGCATGCAGTTCCCATTCACGCACCAGTTGCAAGTGCAAAAATCAGGCAGATACAGCTTGATGAGGCCCTCAAAATGCCGGGTGTGCGGAGAATTGTCACAGCACAGGACATCCCCGGAAAGATCAAATTTGGGCAGATCATCAAGGATTACCCTACCCTGGTAAATAGAAGAATCCGCAGTACCGGGGATGTAGTAGCCCTGGTAGTGGCGGAGAGCCGGGCACAGGCACTTGATGCCGCGGCCGCAGTAGAGCTTGTTTTGGACGACTATCCCGCCCTGTTTGATCCAGAGGAAGCACTCAAAACTGAGGCAGAACTGATTAATCCCGATTATGGTAGTAATATCTGCAATTACCACAGGGTGCGCACCGGAGATATCAACGCCGGCGAAGAGGCAGCAGACATCGTAATAGAACAGCGTTTTAGCACTTCACGAATAGAGCATGCCTATATGGAGCCGGAAGCGGCTTTGTGCCACACCCGCCCGGATGGAGTAATGGAAGTGCTCGGCAGCATGCAACATCCCTTCAGTACCCGGCGTTTTGTGGCATCCACCCTCGGCGTTGAACTGAAGGACGTGGAAGTAAAGACTGTGCCTATGGGCGGAGGTTTTGGCGGCAAAGACGATACTGCTGCCCTGGTTTGTGCCCGGGCGGCGCTGTGTGCTCACCTTACCGGGTGCCCTGTAAAGCTTAGCTATAGCCGGGAGATGAGCATGCGCGAGAGCTATAAACGGCATCCCTATACCATGCAATATCGCATGGGTCTGAAGAAGGATGGCAGAATCAGCTTTGTGAAAGTGCGCATGGTGGCAGATAGCGGTGCATATTGCAGCGTGACTCCCTGGGTAACCTGGCGTTCCACGGTGCAATGCTGTGGCTGTTATGAAGTTCCCAATGTGCATTGCGATGTATATGGAGTTTATACCAATAACGTATTCACCGGGGCTTTCCGGGGCTTTGGATCTCCTCAGGTGAATTGGGCAATTGAGCAGTTGGTGGAGATCGCTGCTGAAAAACTGGGCATATCCGAAGTGGATTTCCGCAGAATCAACATGGTAAAACAGGGCTCAACAACCGTGACCAATCAGGTATTGGACAATCACGTAGTTTCGTTGAAAGAAGTGATGGACAAGGTATTAAAAGAGATCGATTATGAAAAGAAGCTCAAGCGCTGTAGTTTTGGGGATCCTGATCTGGACAAGTGGTATGGCATAGGTTTTGCCATTTCCTATCGGGGCATGAGTTTGGGCGCTGAAGGAGTGGATTTCAACAGCGCTATCATCAATGTGCAGCCTGATGGAAGCGTGCTTCTGGAAACCGGAGTGCATGAAAACGGGCAAGGTGCAGAGAGTGTGATGATCCTGATAGCGGCTGAAGAGCTGGGACTTCCCGTGTCTCGCATCCGTTACCGCATGCCTTCCACTTCCAATATTCCTGATGGCGGAACTACAGTGGCTTCCCGGGGCACTCTTTTAGGCGGAGGAGCTACTACCAACGCGGCAAAGATCCTGAAAGACATCATTACAGAAGCCCTGCAGACACATCTAAAGCGCAAGGCTAAGTATTTTGAGCAAGAGCAGATTCTTGA
>CAZJJH010000130.1:0-5208 GCA_964546265.1 uncultured Candidatus Cloacimonadota bacterium | reverse complement strand
TTCCTGCTAAACACTTGTCAAGGGATTTTTCAGCATCCAGACTGCCGGGTAAATGAGGAAACTATGCAGTTTTACCCACTTCAGAGCGGCATCTGTCCGCTGGATCCCATAACGTGTGCAGTTGTCTTAAAATGGAGCTTCGCCACCTCTTCCAGATGCTTTTGATCCCAAACTTTGAGGAATTCCCTGGCGGCTTTGATCACTTGGGGATTTGCCCCTTTGGGAAAGCTGAATTTGTAGATCCGCTCCAGCCTTGCCCGAGCTTCCAGGAATTGATAGCGCGCCAGGATCGATGCTGCCGCAACCGCTATATCCCGCTCTCCGCCGGGACGTTCAACCGTGTTCAACCCAGCCTCCCGTTTTGCCAGCCTTGCGCGAACTTTTTGACTTTTGCTGAATTGATCTACTACCACTCCTTGAGCAGTGCTCTGCCTGGCATATAGTTCCAGAATCACCTTTTCATGAATCCATGCCAGAAGATCGTTCAAATTCAGCTTTTGGGCTTTGAATTCTGCGATCAGTTCGTTGTAGCGTTTGGGGTTCAGCACCAGGCAGGATGTTTGATTGGGAAAATTTAGATACAGCTTTTTGGCAATCTGCACGATGCGCGTATCTCCCAGATGCTTGCTGTCCTGAACTCCCAGCTTTTTCAAGCAGGGAACTTGATCTGCGGTGGCAAAGAAGGCACTTCCTACCAGGGGACCGAAGTAATCTCCCTTGCCGCATTCATCACTGCCGATCCAGCTTTGCCAATTGTGAAAACCGGCAAAGATCTGAGGCTCCTTTTCCGGCGCCAGAAGCAATTCCAGCTCGTGTTTCAAGCTGCTTGCCTTAGTAGCGCTGATAATCTGGCTGAGTCCCCGTTTTTCGCCGTAATAGATGTTGATAGTTGCACGATCACCATTGCGGCACACTTTTAGCTGAAATCCGTAGGCAATCTCTTTGGATGAAGAAATATCTATGCCCCGTTGCAAAAGCAAGGGATACAGATGGGAAAGATACTGTTCTATTTCCTTATGCATGGATGCGTTTGTGTGCGGAAATCACTTCTCCCACTGTATATAGAGAACCCCCGGCAACCACTACTCCATCATCGCCGGCAGCATCCAGGGCGGCAGCATAGGCTTTGGCAACGTCCGGGAAAGCAACGGCGTCCACATTGTAAGGCGAGATGGCTTTCAATTGAGCTTCAGCACTGGCTGCCCGGTCGCTTTTATTTTGGGCTACATATATCTTTGCTGCCTGTTCACAGATCATCCTGATCATCTGAGAATAGTCCTTATCGGCAAGGATTGAGAGGACAAAGCTTATCTTGCGTTCCGGAAACACTTTTCTAAGGGTTCTCATCAGCGCTTTCACACCATGCACATTATGCGCTCCATCTACGATTACGGTGGGTTTGAGGCTCAACACCTGCATGCGTCCCGCCCAATTCACTTTAGCCAATGCCTGACGCACTTTTTGTTCATCAAAATGGAGCTTATGCTTTTCGCAATAAAGGATAAAGGCTGTGATCGCCATACCCAGATTTGCCGCCTGGTGTTCGCCCATCAGGTTGGCTTTGATTCCGGGCAGAAAATACTTTCCGAATGAATAGTCAAAACATATTCCGGCAGTGTCATCAGCGGCTATTTCTACTTTCCAGTCCTTCCCGAACTGATAAACCGGAGCTGCTTTTGCCAAGGCTTTTTCCAAGATCACATGCAGGGGGCTTTCTTCGATATCGCCAAGCACAAGGGGAGTATGGGCTTTGATGATCCCGGCTTTTTCACTGGCAATGATCTCCAGATTGTTGCCCAGGGTCTTGATGTGATCCAGCCCAATCGTGCTGATGGCAGTTACATCCGGGTGAAAGAGATTTGTAGCGTCCAGTCTCCCCCCAAGCCCTACTTCCATCACCGCCACATCCGGGCAGGCACGGGCAAAGAGCATGAAGGCAATAGCCGTGGTAATTTCGAAGAAGCTTGCTTCCCATTTATTGAAGAGTTCTTCAAACTCATTAAAAAGCTTCAGGATGGATTCGATATCTACTTCTTTGCCATCCAGCCGAAAGCGCTCAGTGTAGTTGATCAGGTGAGGAGAGGTGTTTAGCCCCGTGCGGCAGTTATGAGCCAGCGCGAGAGCTTCTAAGGCAGCACATACACTGCCCTTGCCATTGGTTCCTGCTACATGAAATCCCCGCAATTTGTCTTGAGGAGAACCCATGTCCTTCAAAAGGCCTTCCATGCGGCCCAGTTCCAGCTTCACATTGCCGGAATAGCGTTGGTATATATGGTCTAAAAATTCCTGATATTGCATTGTTCCTCAACGATGTGGATTATTCTTCAAATGGCATTCTGCGAGGTGGATAGAAGAAAATATCTATCCGGCGCAAAGTGGCGTTGCCTATAGCTTACATAGCGATAGCGGGCTGGAAGAACCCGCTATCGTTGCGTCCATATATAAGATTTAGTTGTTTGCTTCCAAGCCAAAGTTTTCCGGAAAGAGCATTGCTCTAAGCGCGGTAGTGTCGCTTTTACGTTTATTGAAGGCATCAGGATCAGTTTTCCAGATCTCAATATATTTTTCCAGCATCTCTTTCTTTTTGTTGCCGTTGGATCCGGTTTCGCTGTCGATGTAATCCAGATCATCGATCATATAGTTCTGCAGCTGGGTGGGTTCCATGTTTTCATAGAAGATCTTGGGAATGAAGTGATTGGGATATTCATGCAGATTGGGGCAATATACGATCACGCCAAAGTTGTGTTTCACCTCATCACCGATGGTATCTGCCACATATTTGCCATACACGATGTATTCGTGTTTCTGGCGGGCAGTTTCCGGGCAATAGGAGGCCTTCCCCAGGTAGTAGCTACTGTTGTCCATAGCTTTGCGGGTAGTTCTCAAGATTTCCAGATCACCGTCAAAATCCGCGTTTGTATCTCTGAGATAGTCAGTTGTTGCTACCCAGATTTCTTTCATGTTATTAATACAATCTTCCACGTTTTGTTCTTTGTCCAGGTTATAGAAATTGGGAATTGCCAGCACAAAGATCAAAGCCGCAAAAAGAATTATACTAAGGACGGTATATACCGAGATTCCGTTTTGGTTACGCAGCATTTTACGCTCCTGTTGATTTCTGAATGATATGCAAATTGGAGAGGCATAATTCGTCAAGCCTTTTTTCGATCCGGCAATATTTTGCCGATGTAGTTCCATGTCTCCGGGATATCTCTGAATGTATCCCGATAGTTTCGGCTGGGTTCGATTTTTTGACCCCGCACTCGCCTTGATACATTGGATTCTCCCCAGTTATACGCCGCCAACACCAGACTCCAGTTCCCCTCATATTTCTTCTTCAGGTAATTCAGATAGCGGGCGGAAAGATGCAGATTGTACACCGGTACAAATAGTAAGCCCCTGCGATGCCCTTTATTCATATATTGGGCAGTGCCTTCCTGCATTTGCCCCAATCCGATTGCCTGTTTGGGAGAGACGGCAAAGCTGCGAAAACTGCTCTCCGTACGGATAAGCCGGTAGAAAATGGCGGGATCTATGCGGTTTGCAATCGCCACTCCCACCGTCATTATGCGTACGGAGACAGGATTATAGATCAGTATCACCGCTATCAGCAAAACTGCGATTAGACAGCTTAAGAGCTTATTCTTCTTGCCTTTAGCCATTATTTGCTGAAGCGTCGCCCGGGTATTAAGCTAAACTGCGCTTGTAATCGTTCAGCTTTAATACGTGGGATACTTCCTCGTTGATGATGCGGCGCAATATCTGTTTGGTTTTGGGATTGGAGATTCCGTCGTTTATGGCGTGGAAATACAGCAAGGTATCCTTTTCAAAAGAGATGGCAAAATCGATAATCTCCATCAGATCTTTTGCGCCGGTCGCTTTCTTGATGGCAGAGTCTTCGGTATTGAAGATCCGGCTATCTACGATGGTTTTCAGATACTGAGAAACCATCTCCCAATCGGAAGTAAGCTCCAGATCCTGCATTTCGGCATCGCCGCGCAGAGAAAGGAAAGTTTGTTCGTGGTTCAATTCTTCATCGCGCAAAAACTCGATAAATTCCTTAGCCTTGGCGTCCAGATCCTTGCGCTTGCTGGCTTCATGATAAAAAGCATAACCGTTTTTCTCGATCTGTACGGCAAATTCGATCACTTCATTGATGGAATATACGGGCATAGTATCCTCCTTGGGGATGCATTTTATTCTGTTTTGCAAAGTATGTACAGATGGCTATCTTTGTCAACCAAAAAGTGCGGAAACCCTCGTTAGTCCTTTCTCGAGCGTGGCTATGGTAAATTTCGCTTGACATCCCGGCAAAGCAAACAATTATTGCAAAAGGGAGTGATGTAATATGAAAGCTCTAAAGTTCTATACATTTTGTTTTTTACTTTTGTCACTATCCGGATGCGTTTTTTTGGATATCGCGTCGCAGGATACCGCCATCCCCATCTACCCCAAAAAAATCAGCACTGCGCTGTATTTAAGCAACGGGATAAACATAGACGAGACCTTTGGTGAGTCCGGGGAAGAAGAAGGTGACCCGGAAGAAACGTTCACGCCTATTATGATAAATTACAAGCTGGGCTTCGGAGTCACTAGAAAAGTGGATCTGCTTGTGAACATGTCTGAATCAGAAATGTTTGGAGTCCTCTACTATGGGAAAAGATATAAAGGCAGGCAATTTGAAGCAGGCATCAAATATCTTTTTTACCAGAAAGACAAATCCTATGGCTCTATTTTACCTTCCCTTTACAGGGTAAAGGCATCGCATTTGGATGCTGATACCCGAAATGAACCGGACGAAGAATATGAGATTACAGGCTTCGAAGTTCAAGGCCTATACACCTATCGCGCCAATGACTATGTGAGCGGAAGCCTGATCGGAAAAGGGTCACTGAACAAGATCACAAAAAGCGCTTTGGGAGAGGACCCGTCAACTTTACATAGTTTTCATTACGGTGGCAGGGCAAATCTTCGGCTGTCTTTTAGCTTCCTGCATCTAACCTCAGAGGCTGGCTTTGAGGTAGTCCCCAAAGAAAGTGGCAATACTTACATCCTCGGCAACTACAGTGCTGGGCTTGGGCTGCAATTCTGAAGCTCGTATTTTTCCTTTAGTCCAATATAAAGTCTCACCCAAAGTTGCAAACCAGTCTCAATGGATAAACTGGGATAAAGCCTTATGTGGTGAGTAGATATGATGGACTATGTTTG
>CAZJJH010000129.1:0-5223 GCA_964546265.1 uncultured Candidatus Cloacimonadota bacterium | reverse complement strand
ATGGCGTATGACATCATGTACGACAACTCCCGCCGGCTGGTGATAAACGAGATCAGCTATTGCTACGTATATAAAGCAGTATATGGCGCAAATGGTTTTTGGGATGCAAAGCTGGACTGGCACGAGGGGAAAATGTATCCTCAAGACGCAATGGTTCAGGATCTTATAAAACGAATAGAGGAAAAAAATCAGCCTTCCACAAACTAAATAAATATCTCCAAATCATCTCTTCCATCACCGGCGTGCTTTGCCCGTGCCTGCCGCCCGCCTGGTGTTTTGGCGCAGCTTCGGCTGGACTTCGTCCTTGCATAGTGCTGCGCTCATAGCAGTATCTTAGCTTGAAAGACAGTTAAAGTAAGGACAAAGTACTGGGGATGGATCCAGCATACTCATGGGGTGCTGCCATGCGGATAAGCATATGGAATTCAAAATCCTGCAAAGTGGTGGGCAATGCATTCTTTGACTGTGGTTAACTCCTTAATTAAAAGTGGATTAAACAGGGTGCAAGGGGTGTTGTTATCCGTGCATTACTGCTTAAATTATTGGCACGAACTGACTGTTTTGCTCGGAAAGTCAGAAAAGCATTGACAAATTTTCTGCAATTCTCTTTCGTGTACACAAATTTAGCCATGCTTGCCCTAAATGCTTGTATATGGCAGAGATAATGAAGAGGATCCAGCATTTACAATATGCCCAAATGCTGTGCCGGATTCAATTGATTAAAATTGATTTTTTATTACAAGGAGATTTGGACAAATAGAGTTGATATGAACCAGACACGAGATAAGAAAAGAATGATCCTCGATATAGCCACGGGGATTTTTTCACGTTATGGCTATGCAAAGACATCTCTGGACGAGATTGCCAGGCAGGCAAGAATCGCCAAAGGGACAGTATACTATTATTTTCCCAACAAAGAAGAGCTCTTTATCAGCGTGGTTACGGAACAAGCTAAAGGTTTTATTGAAACCATGCAAAGTCGCTTGAAAGAAGTAGAAGGATTCGAGAATAAATTGCGCTTCTTCATGCAGACACCGATAAAATACATCTGCGATGAGATGCCGATTTGGTTGGAAGGTCTAAAGAGCATACCTTTCAATTATAAGGAGCATTTTGAGAAGTATCGCAATTTGCATCGGGAAACCATGCTGCGGATGCTCATCGATATAATCCGGCAGGGTGTGGCTGAAGGTATGGTCTCGGACAGGATCTCCTCAGAACGGCTCTGCGAAGTTTTAAACGATTGGTTCCTTTTGGGGGATCTCTCCGTAATGGTGGTGGATTTTGAAGGTCTGCTGCGCAGAATCGAGAGAGATCATGAAGTTATAATGCAATTGATTTTATATGGAATCGTGAAAAGAGGTTAGAAATGAAGAAATGGATAATGGTGATCCTTAGCCTGGGATGCGCATTTGCTCTTTCAGCAATCAGTTTGGAAGAGAGCATTCAGATGGCTAAGCAGAATAATAAAGAACTGCTAAAGGCAAAAGAAGAGATTAACAAAGCGGACGAGCAGTATCGTGACGTAAGAGGAAGCTTGTTACCCCAGCTGAATCTACAGGGTTCCTACTCTCTATCTAAAACCTATCTGCCGGACAGCGCCACAGGGGGAATCCCCAGCGTTAGTTCCATGATTGATGAAGATGAAGCATCGGATACCGATATGTTGATTGCGGGAGCTTTGGATGGCATCGTAGGCGGGATGATTCCCTCATCCCCTCAAAAAGAAGGTTCGCTTGCCATGCAGCTGAAGATGGATCAAGTGCTTTTTCTGGGCGGAAAGCTGATCAACGGCATCAAGGCAGTGGATAGATATCGCAGCATTCAAAGGTTGAATTACGATGTAAAGGAACAGGACATCGTTCTGCAAACTACCAATATGTTTTACCAGACTTTGCTGGCGCAAAAAGTAGTGGAAATTCAACAAGAAGCTTTGGCCACTGCCCGCAAACATTTAGCACGGGTGGAACTTCTGGCAGAAGAGGGGCAGGTCTCGGAATTTGATGTGGTTCGTGCCAGGCTGGAAGTCGCCAAGCTAGAGCCGGGTCTTATTCAGGCGCAAAACAATTATGATCTGGCGTTGGCAGCATTTGGTAAGCAAGTTGGCTCAGAAATAGAGGATCTTGTTCCGGAAGGTGAATTTGTATTACCACGGATACCGGAACTCACTTTGGCAGAAGCTCAGGCTTTGGCAGATGAAAACCGAATCGAGCTGGAGCTATTGGATATCGCGACCGAGGTCAAGCAGCTACAATACAATGCAGAGAAAAGCAATTTCCTGCCCAATATAGCTCTTACCGCCAGTGCTTCACTTTACTCTGCTGCAGATGAATATAAGATCGAGGCAGACGACTTTGGCACGCAGTACTCCATAGGAGTCGGATTTAGCCTTCCTGTTTTTACCGGACTTTCCAATCGCAGTAAAGCAAGCTTTGCCCGGCATGACCTGGCTATCGCCAAATTAACCCAGCAGGATACCCGGGAACTGATTATGCTGCAGATCAAACAAAATCATCAAAAACTGGAGCATGCCTTGCAAAATTATGCGGTTCAGGAGCAAAACATCGCAATGGCAGAGCGGAATCTGGAGCTGGCGCAGTTACGTTATGATAACCAGATGGGAATTCAACTGGAAGTATTTGATGCCCAGACTACCCTGGCATCCATTCGTTTACAATATCTTAGCGCAATCTACGACGTGATTAGCGCGGAACGGGAATTTACAAAATCATTAGGATACAAATTAGCGGAGCAAGAATGAGAAAATTAAGCATGTATCTAATACCGGCACTTAGCCTGATGTTGCTACTTAGTGCTTGTGGAAAGAAGAGCGACGACGCCAAAAGCATGGCGCAATTGCATGAAGAACTGGGCATTCCGGTTCGGGTGAAAGAGCTAAAAGCTGAAACCTTTGAACAGATGTTGAGATACAACGCCATTCTTAGCGGAATGCAGGAATCCACAGTCCAGGCAATGATTGGTGATGTGGTAACCGGCATCAACGCGAAGGTCGGTGACAGGGTGGAAAAGGGCGATATCATTGTTACTTTTCCTAAAAATAGCCCGGCGGCTCAGTATGAACAGGCAAAAACGGCTTTCAATAGCATAGACGCTACTCACGAGAGGATGCAGAGATTGTATCAACAGGGAGCAATATCTGTGCAGGACTACGACAACGTGAGAACACAATGGGAAGTGTCCAAAGCAAATCTGGAAGCTAGCGAACAGATGATTTTTGTGCAAGCGCCCATCAGCGGAATAATTACCAATATCATGGTAAATCCCGCTGAGAAAGTGTTCCCCGGCAAGGATCTCTTTACTATTAGTTCTACCAATGGTTACAAGGCAACAATCATGGTTCAGGAAAACGAAATTTCCCGAGTCAGAAAGGGTGGCGCGGTAAGAGCTGAATGGAATGGCACAGTTATCAACGGAAAGATTAGCGAAATTGCTCTGGCTCTGGATCCGGTAAGTAAAGCTTTCAGGGTGGAAGCGGAATTCCCCGGCTATCGCAAGGATATCAGCTTTGGCGTAACTGCCGAGATCGGCATCCGTGTGTTGAGCAAAGCCAATGTGATTATTGTAGACAGACATCACCTGGTAACAGAAAATGATCAAAGCTACGTATGGGTGGCCCGCGAAGATAAAGCGCATAAGATTGCGGTCAGCACTGGTATAAACGATCAACTGAGATATGAAATCACTGAAGGCCTTGAAGCAGGAGATTTGTTAATTACAGAAGGAATCAAATCTCTGAGCGACGGTGCTAAAATCCGCATCATAGAAGGAAACTAATATGTTTTTAGCAAAAATATCCATAGACCGGCCGGTATTGGTAACCATGGCCATCATGGTCTTTGTGGTGTTTGGCTCTCTGGCATACATGGAGATGCCCTTGAATCTAATGCCGGATGTGGAACTTCCCTATGTATCCATCATGACGGTATATTCAGGAGCCGGTCCCCGCGAAGTAGAAACTCAGGTAACATCCAAGCTCGAGGAGGTGGCGGCAACTGTTCCGCAAATTGACTACCTGCAGAGTTATTCGATCGAAAATGTGTCTATCATTCTGGTGGCATTTCAACAGGGGAAGGACATTAACGTTGGTAGCGCCGAAGTAAAAGATAAAGTAGATGGAGTTCTGCGGGATTTACCGGATGGTGTGGATCGTCCCTCTGTGCAGAAATTTGACTTCAGCTCTTTCCCCTTTATGGATTTAGTTCTTTCTGGAGATATGGACAGCCGCGAGATGTTTGAATTGGCGGATGGTCAGCTAAAAGAAAGACTTTCACAGATCAAAGGGGTAGCTCAGGTAACAATCAACGGTGGCGCAAGACGGGAGATTGGTATCGAAGTGCCGAACCGGGTTGTGTTCCAGAATAGCGTTTCGCCAACTCTTCTGAATCAAATCCTTGCTGCTCAAAACATGGATATGCCGGCGGGTAGCTTTACCCGGGGCAGCCAGCAATATTCTGTGCGTTTGAAAGGAGAGTTTTCCAGCGTTGCGGAGATTGCCAATCTGGATATCCCTACCATGTCCGGTCCTAAAAAACTGGGTAGTCTGGCAAATGTGCTGGATTCTCAGGAGAAAGTGACGCAAAAAGCTACCTATTTCAACGTACAAAACCAGGTTGCTGATAACAATATCATTCGCCTGTCCATCACTAAAAGCTCAGATGGAAATGTGGTGAACATCGCGGAACAGATCAGAAAAGAACTGCCCGGCCTGCAAAGTGAATTGCCTCCCAACACACAATTGAATATTATTCGTGACGATAGCGAGTTTACTCGAGCCACGGTGGATGATACGCTAAATACGATCTGGATGGGAATCCTGCTTACCGGGCTTATACTCTTGCTTTTCCTGCACGATCTCAGATCTACCATTATCGTGGCGCTATCCATGCCCATATCCATTATATCCACCTTCATATTCCTGCAGTGGGCAGGCTTCACGCTAAACATGCTTACCCTTACCGGCTTCTCGACGGCAGTGGGTATCCTGGTGACAAACTCTGTGGTGGTCATCGAAAATATCTTCCGCCACAAAGATATGGGTAATGGGCGCAGAGAGGCTGCTTATAAAGGAACGGCGGAGATCACAATTGCAGTTCTGGCATCCACGCTCACAAACATCGTGGTGTTCCTGCCAATGGCTTCCATGAAATCTATGGTGGGCGGATTTCTAAGAGAGTTTGCCTTAACCGTTACTTTCGCCACTAT
>CAZJJH010000128.1:0-5228 GCA_964546265.1 uncultured Candidatus Cloacimonadota bacterium | reverse complement strand
TGCGGACAAATTCCCGGGAGCTAAGTTCTTTGCCGGCAAACGCCCATGGGAAGTAAAAGTAGACGTCGCCATTCCTTGCGCAACTCAGAACGAGCTTCACGTAGAAGATGCTAAGGCACTGGTAAACAATGGTGTACAGTGTGTTTGCGAAGCAGCAAATATGCCTTGCACTCCTGAAGCTGTTGAAGTATTCATGAATGCCAAAATCCTCTTTGCGCCTGGCAAAGCTGCGAACGCGGGTGGTGTGGCAACTTCCGGATTGGAAATGACACAAAACTCCATGCGTTTGAACTGGAACCGTGAAGAAGTGGATGAGAAACTCCACAGTATCATGCGTAATATCCACGAAGCTTGCCGCGAAAACGGAAAACAAGCTGATGGCTGGGTAAACTATGTAAAAGGCGCAAACATTGCCGGCTTCCTGAAAGTAGCCAACGCAATGTGTGATCAAGGCCTCGTGTAATAGATAAGTACATACCAATATGGCGGGACATCGTTCCCGCCTTTTTTTGTATGACAAGTTGGCATATTGTGGCATGTTTTATCAAGTCTCAGCAAGTTGTTTTGTGAATCAAAGACCAGTAAAGATAATTTCGCTTGACTAAATATATGCTATTGAAAATAATCAACACAAAGCATTGAATACTGAATATTAGGGGGTTTGATGAACAATTACTTCATGGAGACCCATCACCATGAGTGGATACTGACCAATAAGCTGGGAGCCTATGCTCTGGGCACCGGTAATTTGATTAATCAGAGAAAATATCATGGTCTGTTAATTGCCAGTGACGAATCTATGAATAGGCGTCACTTGGTTTCGGGTATCGAAGAAAAAGTAGAGTGGCGAGGCGAACTGATCCATTTGGATAGTAATAATTATAGCAATTGCATCTATCCGGAAGGCTTTTTACACTTGGTAAAACCCTGGCTGCGTCCGTATCCTGCTTTTCTCTACTCGGCACTACCGCATCAAAATGAGATTTTGATCCTCAAAGAAATCATGATGGATGAAGATAGTAATACCACTTTGGTAAAATATACAAACCTGGGGCAGCACCTCCTGCATTTTGAGTTTCATCCCAAATTCAGTATGTGTTCTCATCACGACATCAATCCACACGGTAGTATGGATTTTGAAGAGTTTGAGAATAGTATTGAGACCGGTGAAGATGGGAGCGCATTTTCCGCTTTGCGAAAAAAGAACGGGTTAAGAGTTTTTCGAGCAGTATGGCAAGGCAAGGTTTCTCACAATCGCTATGTGTATTATAACGTGTATTATCCTTGGGAAGTGATGAGTGGATACGCGGGCATTGGAGATCAGATAAGCTTGTTCCAAATCGATTTTGAGCTTGCTCCAGGGCAATCTAATTTTATTCTCTTTTCAGATAAAGCTATAGATGATGTTTCTGAGCTTTACGACAGGATTTTATCCCGCTACGACAAACTGCCTCAGCCAATTGATTTTCCCAAACCGGGACAAAGCAATATCCTGGAGAGCCTGGACTATGATGATAACTATCTGTTTAGCCGGGAACAATATCTCAAAATATTGGAATTCGCACTATCTGACTTTGTAACCGGGGATGACGTAATCGCCGGCTACCCATATTATGGCGCCTGGGGAAGAGATACTATGGTGGTGGTGAATGCTTTGTTGAGGAAAGATGAGAATCTGGAACTTGTAGAACGCATTCTGCGCAAATATTCCGCACACATCAGAAATGGACTGATCCCGAATATGCTGGCGGAAACCGGTCGGGATGCAAACTACGATAGCTTGGATGCCACCCTGTGGTATGTTATCATGTTGTGGAAATATGGGAAACGGAAGAACCGGAAAGGTTTTTGGGCAGAGGCAATAAAACTCGCTGAAAATATCTTGAAAAATATGTCAGATGATTCCGAAAAACATTATCAATTGCGGGCAGACGCATTGCTGGAGCTAAAACCAGAGTTTGCTCACGGCAGCTGGATGGACGTTCGCATCGAGGGTAAAGCTGTTACACCCAGATGGGGAGCACCTGTTGAGATCAATTCTCTCTGGTATAATGCTCTTTGCGCCTATGAAGCGATGTGTGAAGCTCACAACAGCAAGGGAAGCAAAAAGCATGAACCGATTCTTAGACTTCTGAACTTGAAGCAGAAAGTGCATCAGTCTTTTACAAAGTTCGAGATAGAGGGCTTTCTGGCAGATCGCCTTGAAGGAGACAAAGCAATATCAGAGCTGCGCCCCAATGCCCTGATAGCACTCTCGTTGCCGTGGTCTCCGGTATCACTGGAAAAAATGAAACAAGTATGGGAATGCAGTTTCAAAGAACTATATACTTATTACGGTCTGCGTACCTTAAGCCCCAGAGATAGCCGCTTTCGCAAGAAATATTATGGCACCCAAAAAGAACGGGATTTGGCATATCATAACGGTAGCGTGTGGGCATGGCTCTTAGGCCCTTTCTGCGGTTTGTATCTGAAACTGTATAGAAACAAAAAGAGCGATGTCGAAATAGCCAAAGATCTGTCCGAATTTATAGCCGTATTCAGGAAGGGCTTTATGCGCGGGCATATCGCATCCATTGCTGAAGTATGGGATGGAGATATGCCTCATTTTCCCAAGGGCGCTCCGGCTCAGGCATGGAGTGTGGCAGCTTTGTATAACATAGAGACTTTTTTGGACAGCCTGGGGGTTAAGATATGAAGATTCTGATGTTTACCTGGGAATTTCCACCCCTGATATCCGGGGGATTGGGCATGGCATGCTATGGCATGGTAAAGGCTCTTCTGGGACTGGGAATCAAGATAGATCTGGTATTACCAACCAGGGAAGAAGTGTATTTCCCTTTGCGGAAAGTAAGCGATGTGGATAGCCTGCCCACCATTTTCATTGACCAGAAAAAGCAGCAGGCGTATGAAAAACAAGTATTTGCAAATTCCAAGGAATGGTATGAATACATCGGGATCAACGAAAGACCGGAATCCTATTTTCAACTCTCTTCGATAAAGCATTATGCTGCATCGCTGAAAAAAGAATTCTGGCTTTCAGAAAACATCCGCACCGAAGAAAAAGATCTCTGGCAGCAAATGACCACAAACCTGATCGGCGATGAGGATCTCATACGGAAAATCCAGGAATATACCTTAAGGGCAGAACGCATCTGCAAAATGCTGGAATACGACCTTATTCACGCGCACGATTGGCTCACCTACCCAGCAGGAATGCTTGCCCGCAGAATCAGTAATAAACCTTTAGTGGCACATATTCATGCAACGGAATTCGATAGAGCGGGGGGGCCTGGCGACGAGCGAGTACACAAAATTGAACATGCGGGAATGACTTATGCAGATAAAGTAATCGCCGTATCCCAGTATACAGCACAGATGATCATGAGCCGCTATAGGATTGATACCGGAAAAATCAGCATCGTACATAATGCTTTTAGCATTCCCGAAAACGCTATTATGAGTAAAGAGCGTATCTTCAAGGGTCCCGTGATCCTGTTTCTAGGCAGAATAACCCTGCAAAAAGGACCGGATTATTTTCTGGATATGGCTCAAAAAGTACTCGCCACCCATCCGGACGCCCGCTTTATTATGGCTGGCACGGGAGATATGAGCCGTAAGCTTTTACGTCGCTCTGCCTATCTTAAGCTCAGGAATCGCTTTCTTTTCACCGGTTTTCTGAATCGAAAACAGGTGGAAACCATTCTACGTGCTTCGGATATCTATGTACTGCCATCAGTGTCTGAACCCTTTGGAATCAGTCCATTAGAAGCGATGGCATATGGAATAACATCCATAATATCAAAGCAATCTGGTGTAGCAGAAGTAGTTAAACATGCATTTAAGATAGATTTCTGGGATGTGGATCTCTGGGTGGAAACCATCAATCACCTTATTGAAAACCCGGATTACAGAACCAAAATGGGCATTGAGGGAATGCGGGAAGTAAATCAAATCCAATGGGAAGAGGCGGCTCTGAAAATACGCGAGCTATATAGCTCTATCCTTGCCGCGTATATCCGTAAGGACTGAAGGAGCGCAAAACTATGTTGAATATAGTGTTTTATTTCCAGGTTCACCAGCCTTACCGGCTGAAACATTACAATGTATTGGATATTGGAACAGGCAGCCCGATGTTTGACGATAAGTTGAATCGGGAAGTGATGCTGAAGGTTGCCGAGAAATGCTATTTGCCTACCAATAAACTTCTATTAGATCTGATAAAAGAACACGAGGGCAGGTTTAAAATAGCTTTCTCCATTACCGGAACCGCTATTGAACAATTCAAAATGTATAGCCCAGAAACGCTCGATTCCTTCAAGGCTCTTGCCGATACAGGCTGTGTTGAGTTTTTGGGTGAAACGTATTACCACTCTCTGGCCTTCCTCTACGATTCTAATGAGTTTCTGGATCAGGTAATGATGCATCGTGATCTTATGAAACAAGAGTTTGGGCAGGAAACGGTTACTTTCCGTAATACCGAATTGATCTACCAGGATCGTCTTTCAGATCTAATCTATGAGATACCGGGCTTCAAAACTATTCTAACCGAAGGTGTGGATCGGGTCTTGCAATGGAGGTCTCCTCTCTACGCCTATAAGAACTATTCCAAGAGCGTGAATCTGCTTTTCAAATACTATCAATTGGCAGACGACATTGCCTTTCGCTTCTCAAATCGGGATTGGCCAGAATATCCGCTAACGGTGGAAAAATTTGTCAGCTGGATCGATAAACTTACCTTAAACGAGCATAAAGGACGCAACCAATTCTTAAACTTGTTTATGGACTACGAAACATTCGGAGAACACCAGTGGGCATCAACGGGAATATTTGATTTTATGCGCCACTTTCCCTCCGCAGTACTAAAAACCGGGCATCTGGGCTTTGCCTTCCCCAAACAGGCCAGTGAATTGGCAAATTATCAGCAGGAATCCATCTCATTTCCTGAACCAGTATCTTGGGCAGACGCGGAAAGAGACCTCTCTGCATGGTTGGATAACGAGATGCAGCACAATGCTATCGAGACCCTTTATGAGCTGTTTGACAGGGTAAAAGCCAAAGGAGATCCCGAGCTTCTGCGCCTAGCCCGAATGCTGAGTACATCAGATCATTTCTATTATATGTGTGCCAAATACTTCCAGGATGGAGATGTGCATAAATACTTCTCGCCCTATGATTCCCCGGATCAGGCATACATATACTATATAAACGCTCTGGCAGAGCTGGAAGAA
>CAZJJH010000127.1:0-5248 GCA_964546265.1 uncultured Candidatus Cloacimonadota bacterium | reverse complement strand
GTTGGTAATCCTCGCTCAAACCTCCAAAGGTGGCCTCGATGCTAACCTTGGCGGAGCAGCTATGAATGTATTTGGCGGTAGCGGTGCTTCCCAGATGCTGAAGAAATGGACCCAGATATTGGCTATCATCTTCGCCGCATCCTGCATCCTGCTTGCCTTTCTGGTAAAAGATCTGCGTGGCAGCACATTGAGCGACGTTCAAGAACGCCAAAGCCAGATCCCCGATACCGAAGCTCCGGCTGAACCTGCAGCTCCCGCAGCCACAGAGCCCGCAGCGACTCCAGCAATTCCCGCTCAAGGCGAATAACTCTTTAGCAGAAGTGGTGGAATTGGCAGACACGCAAGACTAAGGATCTTGTGCCTGTAACGGGTGTGCGGGTTCGAGTCCCGCCTTCTGCACCAAACTAAGCCTTCCATGGGGAGGCTTTTTCTTTTGGTCGATGTAGCAAGGATCATTTATAATGTAGCATTCACTGGTTTCTTTCGTTATAGATATATCTTGATCCGTAGAACAGCTTTCATAAGCAAATAGCATATTCCTGCGGTATTTATCTTTGTGAATCACGGCTCAGCAAAATTCCTCTTGACAAATAGACTGCTTTCAAAAGCAATAATAAAAACAGGAGCGTAAATTAGCAGTAAACGCACAAAGATAGTAAAAGAGCTTGATCCTCATGAACTTGAGGGTTTTTCCCAAGCCCGGATCGAACACTATTTAAGTTTGGGATACAAGCCCTATCTGGATGTTCACGATGAAGTAAAATGGCTCACAGAGGCTCAGCGAAGTATGCGAGATGCCAGAAATAGAAAGCCTTCCCTGGCCAGCAGGTTAGCCTCGAGATCCGCGTATAAAAAACATCGCCGGATTATTCATCGAGGTGGGCTGATTGGTTTTATACGTGCATTCTGGCCTTTTTTGCTATTAATGATTGTGCTGGCGGCTGCGTTAGGAACCCTGCTCTTGTTTCCACACATTATTATCTGAAGGAGATAGTTTTGAGAATACTGCTTGTAAATGACGATGGTATCAACGCACCGGGAATCCGAACACTGCAGAAGGCCCTTTCTGAAGCTGGTCACGATCTGATCATGGTAGCTCCGGATAACGAGCGCAGCGCCGCCTCCCATTCCATCACTCTGCGCAAGGATATACACGCAACGCGCATCGCAAAAAATGAATGGGCCATCAGCGGCACTCCGGTGGATTGCGTGGTAATCGCCTTACAAAAAATCATCAGCGATAAGATAGATTTGGTAATATCCGGAATAAATGCCGGACAAAATATGGGTGAAGACGTTCTCTATTCCGGAACCGTAGCTGCGGCAGTGGAAGCGGCAATGTTTGGTCAAAGGGCGATGGCACTTTCCATCAACGCCTATAAAGATCAACGTTTTGAAGACGCCACTAAGTGGTTTGTAAAACTGCTTGAGATGGGCATCGACAGCCTTACCAAACCCTATGAAGTAATCAATATCAATTTCCCCAATATCCCCTATGAGGAGATAAAAGGATTGCGGCTTACCCGGACCGGACATCGCAAGTATTATAACTTTATCAGCCTGATTCATGAAGAAGAGGACAACTTCAGCTATCGGATCGGTGGCGATTTACCGCAATGGGATTTTGAGACCGGAACAGATTCGGAAGCGGTGAGTGAAGGTTACATCTCGATCACGCCTCTGGGCTTTGAACTAAGCAAAGCGGAAGCATTTCCGCCTATTCTGAGCTGGATAGAAGCACATAAATTGCTGGAGGTTTAAACCCTAATGCGTTTTGAAGATCAACGACTGAAGTTAGTAGAAGATCTCAAACGAGCCGGAATCGCAGATCAGCGTGTGCTACAGGCTTTTCTGCAAATTCCCCGAGAGGATTATGTGTTGCCCCAATACCGGGAATATGCCTATCGCAATAGTCCTCTGCCTATTCTGGAAGCTCAAACCATCTCCCAGCCGCTGATGATCGCCATCATGCTGAGCGAGCTTCACTTGCAAGATACGGATACAGTATTGGAAATTGGCACCGGAAGCGGATATCAAACCGCGCTTTTAGGTACTATTGTGCGGGAAGTATGCACAGTGGAATTGCTGGATACACTATCTCTGAAAGCCCAGAAAACCCTGAAAGCGGCAGGATTTAAAAATATCTACTACCGCATCGGCGATGGCTGGCAGGGCTGGCAACGGGCATACCCTCCCTACAAGGAGTTTAACAAGATCATCGTTTCCGCCGCGGCTTCCGAGATTCCCATCAGGATATGCGAGCAACTTGCAGAGGGTGGTTATCTGGCCATCCCGGTTGGAAAGAATACAAACCAGGTTCTTTATATCATTGAACGGCAAAATGGTGAATTGAGATACAGGGAGCACGGCGCTTGCGCTTTTGTCCCCCTGGTAAAAAGAGGGAGTTAATAATGCAAAAAGTGTTACTATGGTTCAAAACCGTGCTGAAGGGTTCCCAGCAATATCTGGATTTGAAGCAATATTCCGTCTTTGAGCGATTGGGCTCTTTTGATCTGTATCTATTGAAAGAGATTATGCACGAGCGGGTCTTCAAGCCGAATGAAGTAATTTTTGAGGCAGGCTATCCGCTTGAGGTAATATACTTTATCAAATCCGGAGAAATCCGGCTTCAGGCTGAAAACGATCTTAAGACAAACAAAGTACTGGGTCCGGGTGAGCATCTGGGAATTCTGGATCTGTATTATTCCACCCAGCGCAGCAGTACTGCAATTGCACAAAGCAAAGTCTGCGTCCATGGCGTATCCCGAACCGATCTGGAAGATTTTATAAATTCCCGACCCAGGGCGGGAATCAAAATACTAAAAGCAATAAATAAAGATCTGAGCCGCATGCTTTTCGATGCGCGAGACACTGATCAAAAATGAACTGGACAAAGCTGGCATTTAATCTTGTCTTAGCCCTGCTGGTAGTGGCAGCCTTAATCTTTTATCGCTGGGTTTTCCCCTATCTGATAGCGGCAGTGGTTTTTACCTATATCCTGGATCCTGCCGTAAGCTGGTTGGAACATAAACATTTACCCCGCTGGCTGGCTGTAATCTTGCTTTATCTCAGTGTTTTGGGCATCATAGCCTGGTTTACCAGCAGATATATCCCGGAACTGATAGCCCAGGGCAATAGCTTGCTGGCGATATTGGGTCACGAGGAAACCATGAGTTCCGCTTACCTGATGCAAATCCCCTTTATTAGCAATATCTTTAGCTATACATCCGGACTTGATGCGCAGATCCCGGGGCTGGGATTAAGCGCGCGTTTTACCGGGATATTAGATCAGGCCACAGATTTTCTGGCGCGGCTGCCAAAGTTTCTTTTGGATAACTATTCCAGTATTATCGGGGCTATCTCCTTTTTGGGCATGGTCCCCCTTATCAGTTTTTTCCTCTTGAAGGACAAACACAAGATTCGTAAAAGCATCCTGAAGTTGAGCTCAAACCGCTATTTCGAACTAAGCATCATTTTACTGGGCAAGATCGATAAAACCGTAGGCACATATCTAAGAGCAATGCTGTTTGAAGTGATCGCAGTGAGTATTATGGCTTCCACCGCGCTGGGCATTGTGGGAGTGAGTAATCCGGTTTTAATCGGAATCTCAGCCGGAGTAGCAAACATCATTCCCTATTTCGGACCCTTCTTCGGAGGCGCGCTGGCAGTGGTAACGGTTTTCTTTGATGGGGGTGCTTTCTTGCAAATGGTCTATGCTGCCCTGGCTATGTGGCTGGTTCAGGTTATAGATAATAATATAGTTTACCCGGTAGTAGTGGGAACTACTATCAATATGCATCCTCTCCTGGTATTGCTTACAGTTTTAGCTGGGGGCTGGTATGGAGGCATACTCTGGATGCTGATATCGGTCCCGCTGGTATATCTGATCTACAGCGTTATCAGCGTGTTATACGTAAATCTTAAAGAATACAGAATAATATAAAAGAGGTAGTGATGAGTATTTTGGATAAATGCCTCAATTACACTGACGCACGCAAGGCAATGGCTTTGGGTTACTATCCATATTTTAGAGAAATATCCTCGGAACAGGATACGGAAGTGATTTGCAACGGAAAAAAGATGCTGATGATGGGCTCAAACAGTTATTTGGGGCTCACTAATCACCCCAAAGTGAAAGAGGCCGGGATCCAAGCCATGAAGAAGTATGGGAGTGGTTGCGCCGGCTCACGCTTTTTGAATGGAACTCTGGATATTCACCTGGAATTGGAAGCTGAATTGGCACGCCTGGCAGGTAAAGAGGCAGCCCTGGCATATCCCACCGGATATCAAGCAAACGTTGGCTGCATATCTGCAATGGTATCTAAAAATGAATATATAATTACTGATAAATACGATCATGCCTCTATTATAGACGGCTGTAAACTCTCGGATGGAACCATGCTGAGGTATAACCACAACGATATGGCATCCCTGGAACGCACTCTAAAAAAAATCGAAGGCAAAGCAGCATTAATTGTAGTGGATGGTATCTTCTCCATGGAAGGTGATATTGCGGATCTCCCGGCTATTTCAGCTTTAGCGGAAAAATATGGAGCCAACCTGATGGTGGATGAAGCACATTCTCTGGGTGTTCTGGGCAAAACAGGCGCTGGAGCGGCAGAACATTTTGGTTTGACATCCAAAACGGATCTGATCATGGGAACCTTCAGCAAATCCCTGGCTTCAGTAGGCGGATTTATCGCCGCAAATGAACCCCTGATCCATTACCTGAAGCACAAATCCCGTGCCCTTATCTTCAGCGCGTCCCTTCCCCCCGCCTCTACAGCAAGCGTTCTTGCCGCTCTCAAGATTATGGAATCAGAGCCGGAACGCATCGCCAAACTATGGGAAAATACGGATTATATGCTCAAAGAGTTCAAAGCGATGGGCTATAACACCGGAACCAGTTGCACTCCGGTGATACCCCTGCATGTGGGAGACATGATGCATGCGTTCAATATGTGGGCACGATTGGGTGAGGAGGGAGTATTTATCAATCCCGTTATTCCCCCGGCAGTACCGCCAAATGGCTGTTTAATCCGCTGTTCTTTTATGGCCACTCATACCCGTGAACAGCTGGACATGGCACTGGATAAATTCCGGGTTATAGGAAAAGAACTGGAAATCATCTGAAACTAAGCTTGACAAGAAAAGCTAAAGTTTTTAAGTGCCAATCACTTGATCTTTGATACTAAATATCAGCCATAGATGGAGGAATAATGGCAAGCAAGAGTAGTGCTGAATATTA
>CAZJJH010000126.1:0-5269 GCA_964546265.1 uncultured Candidatus Cloacimonadota bacterium | reverse complement strand
AAACACACCGAGATATTGCCGAAATCGGAATGTGTGGGGCGCACTCCGACGATGTCTTTTTTCTTGTTTAGTTGACCGGGGCCATGCTCCGGATCTATCACCAATACTTTCTGTCCCTTTTCTGCCAGATACATTGCAGCTGGCAGACCAATCGACCCCGCCCCGATTACAATCACATCATAGATCATTTCCCACCTCCGGCAGGGAAAGTACCCAGAGGTACTTCCACAAAGATTGGACGCTTTGTATTTGGCACTACATCGCTTACAGGTATCCCCTCTTCCCGGAGTAAGGATTTGATCAGTACTTCACATGTTTTTGCTCCGCAGGGACCCATGCCCGCTCTTGTGATAGCCTTTATCTGATTTAAATCTTTAATGCCCTTGCTTATAAGTGCTCTTACTTCAGCCACTGTGACACGTTCGCATAAGCATATCATTGCATCATCAGCCATACGAGGTGGTATAACCGGCTTCGGTAATGCTTCACTTACCCTCTTCTCTTGAACTCTGAATCCCGCAATTTTTTTGGCAATTGCTTTGGGAACCCGGAAACGTACCAGCATTGTGTGCTGCTTTGCATAATTGTTTATCGCCACAATCTCATACTCACCCAGTTCCCGGGCATCAATATCCAGCAGCATGCGTTTTTCGCCCACAGCAACCTTGTGATTCATAATCTCATAGGCAATCGTTACTATGGGATTTTCAGCATCCTTGCGGTAATCTACAAGAGTTATGGCAAGTCCCGGACAAATAAGCAGACATTTTCCACATCCAATGCAAGACCCAGTATAACGCGGCAGGGCAAACAACGAGCCATCCTCGGTCTGGATAGAATTTGTGGGACACACCGTTGTGCAGGGATTGCAGGGAATCTCTTGCAGGCAGTGAATCACGGGCATTACACCGCTTTCATCGCTAAGCTTCTGGTAAGCTTTGATTTCCCCAGGATGCGCTTTTAACATTTCGGCTTTGGCATACCAACTTTGGGGGATATCTTCAACACCATCGCCAACGATGCTCTTTGCGATTTTCAGACCGGCTATCTTTCCGTTGAACATTGCCGAGCTTGCTTCCGCGATCTCTAAAGCGTCTCCAGCAGAATCCACAGGGATACCTGCCATTTCGGCTTCCAGGGTAAACTCGGACAAAGAATCCAAGCCCACCGCGATTAGAATTGTATCACAGGAAAAGCTTTTTTCGGTGCCCTCAATTGCCTTGAAGTTTTTATCCACTTCAGTGATCGTAACGCTTTCAACCGTCTCATCGCCATTTGCAGAGAGAATCGAATGGGAAGTATAGATCGGTACTCCAAAACGCCTTAGCTTATCCGCATGAACCTTATAGCCGCCGCAATTGGGCATTGCTTCTGCCAGGCCGACTACCTCGATACCCGCCTGCAAAGCGTGGTATCCGGCAATCAAGCCCACGTTCCCTCCGCCCACGATAAACAGCCTTTTAGTGGGCCTGACGAGATCTCTATTTACCAAAGTTTGAAATGCTCCGGCACCGTAAATACGCGCCAATTTGTTTCCGGGGAATCTCAAGAATTTCTCCCTGGCTCCCGCTGCATTTAGTATGCGAAGCGGAGAAACCAATTGATATACTCCGTCTTTGATAATGCCTACTTTTTTATCGCTGAAAACAAATAGCGCAGTGCTATTGAGCCAGGTTTTCACGCTTTTATATTGCTTTAGCTCATTAGCAAGAATTTCGCCAATATGATGTCCACGAGTTCCCGCCCGACTATCTTCTTCCGAGCCAAAAAATTTATGAGTTTGCAAGACCAATTTCCCGCCCAATCTGTTTTTATCATCGATCAAAAGTACGTCAACCCCATGTTTGCCCAGTTCATGCGCGGCTGAAAGTCCTGCCGGCCCTCCTCCGATGATCAACACATCGCAAGAAGTCTCTTCGATCGGTTTAAAATCTACCGGTTCCACTTCCTCCGCCAGTTTGGGAAGTCCTTCCGCGCTTTGCACGATCATGTTTTCGCTCACTGCGGTCATGCAGGATTTCACTGCCACGCCATTAGCGATTACGGTGCATTTCGCGCACTGCCCATTGGCGCAGAATATCCCCTGCGCACTGCCATCCTTGGGATGATGACCAAATACATTGATGCCGTTTGCAATCAAAGCGGAGGAAATCATCTCACCCCTGCGGGCGGAAAGCTTCTCTCCGTTAAAATAGAAGTTTACCAGATCCAGATCAGGCACATCCAGGATTGGATGTTCCTCAATGCGGAATTGCTCCATTTACCAAACTCCTTGTTTGAGAAAATCTTAGACTTTAGCTTACAACTAAATGCCATTTGCGAACATAAACTTTACAAAAGCCTCCAGATGTCAAGAAAAAGAGTGGAACACAAACTTTGGCTTCTCTACAGATGTCCTTTTGAAAGATCCGATTTTCCGCGAATAGCTGGGCAAAGCTAAAGAAATGTTTTTATAAACGGATGGGGCGGATCGTTCCCTGGTTCAATTTTAAGGCGGGTTCGCCGTGGATCATCATTATTATCCCCAGCTCTTTATGACAATTGGGACATTGCGGTCTACTGAAAGTGGCTGCCTCGGAAATGCCGGCAAAATCTTCTGTCAGACGCCTCAGCATCAATTTTATCAAGCGCCCCTTGCCTGCCTTGTAATAGCGAAACAGTGTAAATCCACAGCGGCATTGTATCTCGACTATTTTTCCGGTGCGCATATATTGACGGCTATTCCACAGGCAAAGTGATAGTTATGGTAGTTCCCCTGCCGGATTCGCTTTCAACTTTCATTTTCCCTCTCATTCTTTTTACTGAATCCCGGCAAAGAATCATACCCAAGCCCGTAGCGCCATCCATGCCGGAAGCAAGCAAGTTTTTACCAGCTTGAAGGGTTTCCAAAGTGTGCTTATCCATTCCTATCCCGCTGTCTTTTAGAATTATGATCGCATCCCCTTCCTGATTAAAAGCCTCAAGAGTCACGCTGCCTCCCCCGGGAGTAAACTTCATGGAATTGTTGAGAATATTTCTCAAAAGAATCTTTAGTAAATCGCTGTCTGCCCTTGCCAATACTTTGTCAGATTCCGTCTTCAATTGCATATTTACTTCCTTTCTCATTGCCATTGGCTCATAGATCTCCAATACTTGTTTGAGAATGGGCACGATATTCTGAATCTCATGAGCAGTAACAAACTCCATCCTTTGCCTTTGCAAGCGCAATCCGTCCAGCATCTCATTGATCAACTTGATCATACTGTTACTGCTGTTTTTTAAGCTCTCGAGCAATTCAGGTTGCTCTTCAGCCGAAAAATGGTTTTGTTGCATCATTTCCAGCATCTTACTGAAGTTGCTGAGTGGACCCCGGATATCGTGGCTGATTACGGATATTACCCATTTTAACACATCCAGGTTCTCGGATAAACTCGCATTGATCTTTTTTAGTTCCCTGGTAGATTTTCCAATCTGCCGGTTCTTTCTTTTAAGCTCTTTGTTTTGAGCAAGATACATTACTGCTTGCTTCTCTATCTTGTTGCGATAGAATTCGGCTTCTTTTATGCTGATTGTATTTTTTCGCTTTTGCTCCAGCTCTTCACTAAGGATCTTGGCATATTCTCTTGAGTAGTGCAATGCCTTTTCATAATCCTGCATTTCAGTATAAACTTCGGAATAGAGCTTCACTATGTGGGATCTATTCTGAACCGCCGTCAGGGCATTTTCGATTGTTGAGACTTCATCCAATTTTTGCAGGCTCTTGTCTATCTCGCCTATCTTGAGAAACAACGACGCTTGATTTAGCATACAATGGGCCAATGACGCATTTTTAGCTTGATCTTGATAGCAATCCTCTCCCTTTTGATAGTACTTCAGTGCCTCTGTATAGTTTCCGGCACATTCATAGATATGCCCAATGTTGTTATAGCTGAGCCCCAATCTCTCCAGGGGCAAGATTTTCTCTCTTTTTGCCAACCCTGCAAAGGCATATTCCAGGGCCTTATCATAATCCTTCAGTTTGGTATATGCCAGAGAGATATTGCCCATCGCTTCATACTCACGCCGTCTGTTTTTTACTCTGATGCTCAGACCCAGAGATTCCAGCCAGTATCTAAGCGCTTTTTCCGGTTCCAGCATTCTATCATACACTGCGCCAATATTCAGAAGCGGACTTATCTTCTCCTCCGGAATATCATTATCCTCTGCCAGATCCAGAGCCAGATAGGCATATTTCAGGGCTTCATGGCTTTCACCGATAGTGCCATATGCCACGCATAGGTTATTGAGCAAATTCAACTTACGCTGAATATTCGTTTCTCCTACAAGCAATTCATGCCAGATATCTATTGCTTCACGGTATAAATCCCGTTGAGCCATTGTAATAGCGAGATTTGCCGATGCGCGCTTCATTAAGTCCGTATCCTTAAGCTCTTCAGCTATGCTCTTTAGTTCCGCATAATACTCAGAGGATTCTTCCGGATTTCCGTTTCTGCCATGATACTCGCCCAACTTCAGCAGCAGAGAAATCCTGAGAGCCGTCTGCGTTGATAAATCCCTATCTGCCAATATCTTGCTAACTTTGCGCACTCGTACTTGAGCCTCTTTGTAAGGAAGATCAAATAGATTATCAAATATGCTTTTTAGCTCTTCTATCTCGATGTCAGTAAGTTTCTTTTTCATGAAGAGAGAATGTAGAAATAGTATTTTTTCTGTCAATATTTTTTCTTGTGGCGAACTTGGGGAGCTGGGGCATTGCGGGTTTCAATCTTGTTTGTTCAACCGAGACCTGAAAAGGGAATGACCCTGATTCCCGCAAATAATGACGTGGCGGGTAAATGCAATTTCTAAGAAAAGCTTAACTGCCTTCCCCCTTTATATATCGGCGCAGCTTTAACTTAATTTCATCGCCAGATAGTGCTATCGCTACAGCACTATCTTAGCTTTATATACCGCTGAAGCCCGGACTAAGTATCAGGTGTAGATGAAGATTGATCTTCCCCACTATGATCCCCATGCTTATCTTATCTAAACATCAAGCTCTGTTAAGATCACATTTCATATTATGAATATATTCGATAAATTACTTGACAGTATTCACTTAGGTCTGCATATTCGCATAGTGGCTTGATCCCTGAAGCCAGTGTAGAACTTTATAAGAAGGGAACAGGTACTGCCTGTTTTAAATGAGGCAGCTGGCTCACTTAAGATAACAGATAAATCTGTGACTAACAAACTTATGTATAAATATTTGGAAGCTTGATTGCTTCAAGGAGTTTGTATCATGAAAAAG
>CAZJJH010000125.1:0-5279 GCA_964546265.1 uncultured Candidatus Cloacimonadota bacterium | reverse complement strand
TTGTTCAGCTTGTTGTCGCTAAACATCTCCAGCGTGATTTTCACCACGCTTTCCGGTTCTTTTTTGATAACTTCTTCTCGCACTTCTTTATCCAGCAGGCTTACCATTACGATCCCGCCCAAAATTATCAGCCAGTTCACAAAGATCCAAAACAGAAAGATCGGTAATGCGGCAAGCACGCCATACACAGCCTGATAACTGGTTAGATTGATGATGTAATAGTCGAAAAAGCTCTTGATCAGCATCCAGATCACGGTGGTCCAAAAAGTGCCGATCAGCAGGTTCCGCTGCTTGATGCGCACTGTGGGTAAAAACATATACATGAAGTATAGAGCCAGAAACTGTGAAATGAAAGGCAAAATATAGGTAAGCCAGGTAAATATGCGCAGTTTCACTACCCGGGAAATGATCGGCAGTGAAGAGCTGGAAAATAGCAACACCAGCATAATGAAGCCAAAAACCAGAGTGCCAAAGAACTTTACGAACTGGGTGAAAATATCGCTACTCTGGGGTGCGTGGGTACTCAAGATGCGATCGAAGGTAGAGCGGATATTATTGAAGAGCAGATAGGAGGATATCAGCAGAATTGCAAAAACCATGATGTTCAAGCCCATCCTGCGCGCGATCATTTCGTTGATCATGTCCATTATCGCTTCTGCCGAACCCGGGATAAAATTCTTTGCCACGATATCCGCAATTCGATCTTTGAGGTTCAAAAAGGGTAAATCTGGCACTATCATCACGATGAAAGTTATGAACGGGATAAAACCCAAAATAGTTACATATGCCAGACTCCCGGCTTCCCGGGGCACGCGCTCCTTGTCCAGGCGCCTTAAAAACAGCGAGAGGAAAGCAAATACGGTCTTTAAAAGTCGTTTTCTCCGGATAGGATTTGCCAGATTCAGCCACAATTTATATAGCTTGAGTGTAATCTTGCGCATAAAAGGCTCCACTGCTTTCTGGGCAATGCTTTTAGCGCCGGCCTTGCGTTTACCCATTTATTCCTCCCTCAGAGCAATCACAGGGTCCAGATTCCCCGCTTTCAGCGCCGGAACAATGCCAAATACCAGGCCCACGCCCATGGAAACAAAAAGAGCCGCCATTATCATATTGGGATTGGGCACCAGCGGCATCTGCAGAAATTTGCTCACCAGATCCAGAAGAAGGAAGCCGATTACTATTCCCATCAGACCTCCCAAAGTAGTTATCAATACCGTCTGCACCAGAAATTGGATGAAGATATCCATCCGGCGAGCGCCCACGGCAAGGCGAACTCCGATCTCCCGAGTGCGTTCCTTGATGGATGCCAACATTATGTTCATGATTACAATCCCGCCAACCAGCAGGGATATCGCTGAGATCAATACAAATATCATGCTGAATATCTTGCCGTTTTGCTGCATCTGCATCATCTGTTCCTGCGCCGAGCTTACCCGAAACACCGGCTTGCCTCGCTTGATGTTCAGCAGGATACCCTTGATTTTTTGCTGAAGAATCAGCGCTTCCTCCGGGTTTTGCGCTAAGATCTGCATGGAATTCACCATATTATCATTGCCAAATTTGCTCATCGCCGTGGAAAGTGGGATGTAGCACCGCCGGTTCATGTATTCCAATGCGTTGCCAGACCACGGTCCCCCAGTTTCGTTCATCCATACTTTCTCTTCCATGATTCCCACTACGCTTAGCATGACGCCATTCATGTTCACGCTTTTACCCATGGGGTCTGCAGAGCCGAAGAGATCCCTCGCTACGGCAGAACCGATAACAATGATGTTTGCAGCTTCGCGAACATCCAGATTGCTGATAAATCTGCCCCGCTCCGGTACCCAGTTTTCTGCTATCTGAAAATCCGGTAAAACACCAAAGACAGAGCCGTTATAGTTATAGCCCCGAAAGCTCAGTTTGCTATCCCAGAGGCTAATTTGCGGATTCACCGCTTTTGCTTCGGGGATCAGCTCTCGCATCCGGTTAACCTCAGCCAGGCTCAAAGACGCGTAACCGCCTTTGCTAAAATCGTAATTCCAATTGCGTTCTATCTCGATCTTATTGGCGCCACCCCGTTCTTCCATCCAGCTCAATGTACTGGCATTCATTCCGTTTACAATAGCCAAAACCACCATGATGCACATCACTCCCAGGACAATCCCCAGTATGGTCACCACGCTGCGCACCTTGCGCATCATGATATCCGCGATTCCAACGCTGAGGGATTCTTTAAGTGAGATCGCCATTGGCTACCTTGCCATCCTTGATGTGGATTATGCGATCCGCTCTTTTCGCCACCGCAGAATCGTGGGTCACCATGATCACGGTATTACCCGCCTGATGCAAGCCGTTGAATATCTCCAGAATATCTCCTCCCGCCTGGGAATCCAGATTGCCGGTAGGTTCGTCTGCCAAAAGGATCGAGGGATCATTTACGATTGCCCGGGCTATAGCCACTCTCTGGCGCTGACCGCCGGAAAGCTCATTGGGCTTATGTTTTAAGCGATCCGAGAGCCCAACGCTATCCAGGATCGCGGCAGCCTTTTCTCTGCGTTTGCGAGCGGACATACCCCCATACATCAGGGGCAATTCCACGTTCTTAAGAATGCTGAGGTGGGGTAAGAGGTTGAAGGATTGAAAAACAAAGCCGATCTTGCGGTTCCGAATGCCCGCCAGGGCGGATTTGGGCAATTTACTTACTAATTCCGAATCCAGATAATACTCGCCATCGCTGGGTCGGTCCAGACATCCGATGATGTGCATCAGGGTGCTTTTCCCCGATCCTGAAGGACCCATTATTGCCACAAATTCACCTTTAGTGATGCAGATATCCACACCGCTTAGCGCTCGCACTTTCACTTTACCAAGGTCGTAATCCTTGATCAGAGAGCTGGTTTTAATGATTTCCATTGTTCTTATTCTTCCACCTGTATAATCCATAACAAGGATGCCGCACAATATGTCAACTAAAAAGTAGTGATTTCCAGCCCCAAAAGATTGCTCCTGCCCTATTATATGCAGCAGAAGCCTTTGGGAACGCATCGTGATAATTCTCCCAAAGAGCCCAGAAAGGCAGATTTAAACCCTTTCTGCCAAGTCATTAAAGATTAGGTTTGACTTTTTCAGCCCCCGTAGAAATGTGTAACAGATTTTATGAAATAAGGACTAACATGCAAAAGATAAAGAACATAGCCATCATCGCACACGTGGATCATGGCAAAACTACACTCATCGACGCCATCCTCCGCCAGGCCGGTGTTTTCCGGAAAAATGAACAAGTCGCGGAACGCGTGATGGATTCAAACGACATCGAACAAGAACGTGGCATCACCATATTCTCCAAAAGTGCATCGTTGCACTATCATTCTTACAAGATAAACCTTGTGGATACTCCCGGGCATGCCGATTTTGGCGGTGAGGTCCAGCGCATTATGGACATGGTGGATTCCGCCTTACTGCTGGTCGATGCCTTCGAAGGCCCCATGCCGCAAACCAAATATGTATTGAAAAATGCCCTCGCTCTGGGCCTGAAACCCATCGTGGTAATAAACAAAATCGATCGCCCCAAAGCCCGCCCGCACGATGTTCTGGACATGGTTTTTGACCTGTTTCTGGAATTGAATGCCAGTGACGAGCAACTGGATTTCCCGGTGATCTACGCTTCTGGCAAAGATGGTTACGCAGTGAACGATCTGGAAGATGAACCCAAGAATATTTTCCCCCTTCTGGATATGGTGATCAAAGAAGTTCCCAATACCACCGGAAACCGGTCCATGCCCCTGCAGATGCTTATTTCTGCCATCGAGTATGATAACTATATGGGCAAAATGGGCACTGGTAAAATTCATCACGGCAGCGTCAAAAGCGGCGAAGAAGTAGCCCTCATCAAGCGCAATGGAGACATTCAATACCACAGAGTGAACGCCTTATACTCATATGAAGGTCTGCACAAAAAAGAAGTGAAAACAGCTCATGCCGGGGATATCATCACCATTGCCGGGCTGGACAAGATCGACATCGGTGAGACGGTGGCAGATAAGGAAAATCCCGTAGCCCTACAAGGCATCAGCATCGACGAACCCACTATTGCGGTGGAATTCTACGTGAACAACTCTCCCTTCATGGGGCGCAGCGGTAAGTGGCTTACTTCAAATAAGATATGGGAACGGCTCCAGCGCGAATTGCAAACCAATGTATCCCTCATGGTAGAACGCAGCGCAAATGGCGATTCCTTCACCGTGAAAGGTCGCGGAGAGCTGCAACTTTCCATTTTGATGGAAAACATGAGGCGCGAAGGTTATGAATTTCAAATCTCCAAACCGCGAGTGCTTTACAAGCGGGATAACGATAAACTAATGGAACCAATGGAAATGGCAGTAGTGGAAGTAAGCCAGGAATATGTAGGCTCTGTGATCGAAATGCTGGGCACCCGTAAGGGTGAAATGGTGCATATGACCCCCGCTATCGATGGTTACGCGCGTCTGGAATTCAAGGTTCCTGCCCGCGGACTGATTGGCTTCCGCAATGAATTTCTCACAGAAACCAGAGGCACCGGAACTATGTTCCACAGTTTTCTGGGTTTCGAAGAGTATAAAGGCGACATTCCGGGCTCCGGCCACGGCTCTATGGTAGCAATGGAAAATGGGGTGGCTTTGGGCTATTCTCTGAATAGTTTTCAGGCTCGGGGAACCTTCTTCATCGGAGCCAATACCGAAGTTTATGGCGGCATGGTCGTGGGGCAACACAGCAAAGATAAAGATCTCGTGATAAATGTTTGCAGAGGAAAGAAGCTCACCAACAACCGCGCTGCCGGCAAAGACGACGCCATCAAGCTGATCCCGCCCCGTATTTTTAGCCTTGAGCAAGCCATGGAGTACATCGGCGATGATGAACTACTGGAGATCACCCCGGATAGCATCCGGATGCGCAAAAAGATTTTGCATCATACAGATAGAAAAAGAAATGAGATAGCCAGCTAAAAAAGCGCTGCTCATGCCTCCCCCAGAATCCGGACACTGGTATCGCACCAGAGCCCGGAACATAATTCCTATTTCATCAAGATCAGCTTGTGGGTCTGATGTATCTTACCCTGTTCAATTCTGGCAAAGTATATTCTGGAACTCACGGGATGTGATTGCGCATCTGTGCCGTCCCAGATTACAGTGTGATGCCATTAAAAGATCTCACACCCGAGGCAAGATATTTCTTTTCTAATAAGTTGTCAAGATTATTAATGCTTCTTCACATCCCCCCGTTTTTCAAACATGGAATGAGAAGCTGGTTTTGATCGTGCC
>CAZJJH010000124.1:0-5283 GCA_964546265.1 uncultured Candidatus Cloacimonadota bacterium | reverse complement strand
ACTGCGCCAGGGTCTTTACCGCCGTGTCCCGGATCCAGCACTATCACCTGGACACTGTGGTCTACGGGCTCGTTAATTCTCAGGATGGCGTCCTCATACTGGTTTTCTTGGGGAAAATGCAAGGGAAGATGCTGTTCAAAAAACACTCTGGGCAGATAGTAATCGCCGGCAACCCGTTTGAGGGGATATTGCATGTTGTAAGAATCAATCTTGTAACTGTAATATGGCGTTCCTTCCAAAAAAATGAATGTTTCCCCATAGATGTGTAGATATAGCCTTTGATCCAAACGTTCCTGCTTCTGAATGCAACGGAAGATTGGGCTCACATCTTTGATGGCCAGATACGGCACCTGGTCGATTACAGTCTCTTTGATGTTATGGTTGTTACTTTCTCCCCGGATCTTGATCCTGAGGGCTGTCAAGCTGCTCAGTACTAACAAGCTCAGAAATAGTATCAGTATTTTCTTCATATTTTTTGTCCCCGAATCACCCGCAATGCATCCCAATCTTCTGAAGTGTGAAATTCTGGCGTCCATAGGCTGTTGCTGGAGATTTCCTGCACAAACAGCTTTGTAAAACCAAGTTCCACTGCGGTATCCACCGCTGCCTTATATTCGTGCGCATATATTCCCCTGTTCAGTTCGGGAAAATTGTCGGCGTTTCCTGCCGGATAGTATTGTGCCATCAAGCTCAAATTCAAGTCCTCGCCAAACTCATCGGCAAGCAAGTTCAAGCTTTGTTTGGTTCCCGCCAGAGCATTTGGCAGAACTAACAAACGTACGATAATGCCCCGCGTTGCCAATCCACATGAGTCCAATGACAAATGCCCCACCTGGTGAAACATCTCCCGTATGGCTGCTATGGCAATCTCGGGGTATTCTGCAGCATGAGAATACTTCCTGGCATATACTTTGTGGTAATACTTCAAATCAGGCAGATAGATATCCACCAGGCCCTGCAATTCACGCAAAGTATCCACTTTGTCATAGGCGCTGCTATTGTATAGAATAGGTATGCTTAAGCCCTTATCCTTAGCTAAGACAATCGCTCTTCTTAACTGGAAGGCATAATGGCTGGGCGTAACAAGATTGATATTGTGTGCACCTTCTGCTTGAAGCGCAAGCATTAACTGAACAAATTCCTCTTCGCTAACAGTTTTTCCCTGACCTCGGTGGCTGATTATGTGGTTTTGGCAGTACACACAGAGCAAGTTGCAATGGGAGAGAAAGATCGTGCCGCTTCCCCGGCTTCCGGAGATCGGCGGTTCTTCCCCATGGTGAAGCTGTGCCAGGTTTATTTTGATCTCAGCCGGGGCTCCGCAAAAGCCTGTTTTGGCATAGCGGTCTACCCCACATTCCCGAGGGCAAAGATGGCAGTTCCTCAATTCAGGAAAACTGGTCACAGACTAAAAGCCCCCGGCAAAAGTAGCTCCATCGTGCTTTCCACGATCTCGTTGCGGCTTGCATAGATTACCGGAACCTTGGGTGCAAACTCACTGATCACCTGCCGGCATGCTCCACAAGGAGGAAAGAGTTTGTCGCTATCCACATATATCGCGATAGCGGTAAAATCCCGATGCCCTTCGCTTACTGCCTTGAAGATGGCAGTACGTTCCGCGCAGATTGTTAGCGAATAGGAAGCATTTTCAATGTTGCAACCGCTGAAGATACTGCCATCAGTGCATCGGACAGCACTTCCCACCTTGTAACCGGAATAGGGAACATAAGCTGCTTCAGCAGCCTTTTTGGCTTGCTCCAGCAAAGCTTTCATATCACTACTCATCTCTACTCCTATGCCAACAGCGAAAGAATGATGCCTCCGGCTATTACCGAACTGATCTGCCCACCAACGTTTACGCTAACGGCGGGCATTAAAAGGAAATTGAAGGGATCTTCTTTTTGACCCATTTGATGGATTACCCGGGCACTCATTGGAAACGCAGAGATTCCGCACGCTCCGATCATAGGGTTTACCTTTTCTTTACGCACAAGATTTAGGAGCTTGGCAAAAAGCACACCCCCGGCGGTATCGAATATAAAGGCAACCAAGCCCAATACCAGAATAAACAGGGTCTGCGGTTTTAGGAAATACTCGCCCTGCATTTTGCTGGCAATAGTGATTCCCAAAAGGATTGTAACCACATTGCCAAGTTCATTCTGGGCAGATTTGGAAAGGCTATCCAAGACCCCGCATTCGCGCAAAAGATTTCCAAACATCAAGAAACCAATCAATGCCAGGGATGCCGGCACAAATATGCCCGCTACAATGGTTATAGCTATAGGAAAGAGAATTTTTACGGTCTTGGATACGTCTCCGCTATGGTAATCCATGCGGATGGAGCGCTCCTTTTGGGTTGTAAGAGCGCGGATTACGGGGGGTTGGATGATTGGCACTAATGCCATATATGAATATGCGGCTACTGATATGGGTCCCAGAAGATTTGGCGCAAAACGGTTTGCCACATAAATGGATGTAGGTCCGTCTGCAGCACCGATTATGCCTATGGAAGCTGCTTCTTTGATGTCGAAGCCCCAAGCTGCTGCCATCAGAATGGTCACAAAGATTCCAAATTGAGCCGCCGCTCCGAAAAGAAGCATAAAGGGATTCTTCAATAGCGGAGCAAAATCTATCATCGCGCCGATGGCGATAAAAATCAAAAGCGGAAAAAGCTCGGTGTCGATACCCGCTCGGAACAGAACGGTAAGAGGACCGTGCTCTCCTATCGCAGCAGACTGGGGAATATTGGTCAATATCGTGCCAAAGCCTATCGGCAAAAGCAATGCTGGCTCATATTTCTTGTTAATGGCGAGCCATATCAATACGATGCCCACGACAATCATAATCAGCTGTGAAAGCTGAAAATGGGTAAGGGCAGAAAGCATTACATCCATTTAAACTCCATTTCATCAGATAAGCGGCATTATATATGGCAGCCATTTTTTGTCAAGTTTCCTTACGCGCAGACGCCTTTTTCGTGAAACACGAAAAAATCAATGCCCATAATCCTGATTACATGGTTACATTGATATCTGCCATTGATTGGTTCAGAGTGTAGCCCGGGGAACTGATAATACCGAAACAGCGTATCCCCCGGATTCCTTTTTGTGCCAGAAAACACCAATCCGGAAACTAAAAACCCCCTCTCGGGGGTATCACAATGCCGGATCAACACCAAGACAGTTATGTGGAAATCATATTCTGCAGAGGCTGATTCATACAGGTCAAATCAGTTGGAAATCCCCCGATCTGCAGTCTTTACAAAATCCACAAACACGGTTTGATACTCATCCAGATCCATCTTCTCGGCTTCAGCGAGGGCTTGCGTCGTATTCAACTTACTGCGATAGAAGAGATTGTAGATTTCTTTGATACCGGATATTGTTTCATTGGAAAAACCCTTCCGCATCAGACCGACGCTGTTCAAGCCCACTGTCTGGTAGGGATTGCCCTGTCCGCGGGAAAAGGGAACTATGTCCTTTTTCACAGCGGAGGCCCCACCCACAAAGGCATTTGTCCCGATATGCACAAACTGGTGTACGGCAGTTACTCCGCCGATAGTGGCAAAATCGTGAACGTGCACATGACCCGCCAGCTGCACTACATTGGCGATGATGCAGTTGTTCCCGATCTGGCAATTGTGTGCGATGTGCACATATTCCATAAGCAGGTTGTTGCTGCCCAAAACGGTGTCTTCTTCCATCTGATTACTGCGATTGATGGTTACAAACTCTCTGATAGTATTGTTATCACCGATTCTCAACCGTGTGGGTTCTCCAGCAAACTTAAGATCCTGTGGATCTGTGCCCAATACAGCAAAAGAGAATATCTTGTTGTCTTTTCCGATCGTAGTGTGTCCATCCAGGATCACGTTGTTGTGCAAGATGTTGTTATCGCCCAATACTACGTTTTCGCCGATCACGCAATAGGGTCCGATCTGGCAGTTTGCGCCTATTTTTGCGCCTTCTTTAATTATTGCACTTGGATGTATCATACATTCCTCTTAGTAATCATCGCCATAAAATCGCCCTCTGCCACTTTTTCGCCATTCACGTAGGTATCGCCATGCATTTTTGCCAGCGAGCGCTTGAGTGATATCACTGTCAGTTCGTAGCGCAGGGTATCGCCGGGCATAACTGGTTTGCGGAATTTCACGTTGTCTATAGACGCAAAGTACGCTACGTATTCCTGGGGATTATCCAATTGATTGAGCAGCATGATGCCGCCTGCCTGCGCCATGCCTTCAATGATGAGCACGCCGGGCATGATGGGATGTCCCGGGAAATGCCCCTGGAAGAAGGGCTCGTTTATAGTAACGTTTTTCATGCCCACAATTGATTCACCGGGCACGAACTCTAATATCTTATCTACCAGCAGGAAGGGGTAGCGATGCGGTATAATGCGCATAATGGCGTTGATGTCGAACACCACTTCCTTGCTTTTATTCTTCTGGTAGATCATTTGAAGTTCTTGTTTTTTCTGGATCTGGCGTAGTTTTTTTACCAGTTCCACATTGGTCTTGTGTCCGCTGCGTGCTGCCAGGATGTGTCCTTTGATTGGCATTCCCAAAAGGGCGATATCGCCCAAAAGATCGCATACTTTATGACGCACAAACTCGTTGTAATAACGCAGAGGATGGCTGTTAAGAATGCCTTCGGAAGAAACAGTAACCTTCTCGTGGTAGCCAAACACATCCTGCAAATGCTGTAGTTCCGAGTCACTGATACCGGGTTCGGCTATAACCAGCGCGTTTTCCAGAGAACCACCTTTGATCAATCCCATTTCTTTTAGCTGCAGGATCTCTTTGATAAAGCAGAATGTCCGGGCTCCGGCAAATTCCTTTTCATATGCATCGATATTGGGAAGCCAAGTATACTGGGTACCAAGATATGGATGCTTATAATCGATCATGAAGGTAACTTTCAGCTCGTTGGAAGGCACTATTACCACGTCCACGTTCTCTTTAGGAGCAGAGAAGCTGATAGGACCTTCTATCTCAAAGTAAACCCGCTCACTATCCTGCTGAACTCTACCGGCTTGTTTTAAGAGATTAAAAAATACGATGGGACTTCCATCTGCCACCGGAGCTTCAGGTCCATCAATCTCGATGCGAATGTTATCCAGATTCAGACCCTTGATGGCAGAGAGCACATGCTCTATCGTGCCGACTGTAGCGCCATTCATGCCGATTGTCGTTCCCCGGGAAATATCTACTACGTGGTCAATATCGGCAGGAATTTCCGGTTTATTGGGCATGTCCACCCTGATAAACACAATGCCTTCATC
>CAZJJH010000123.1:0-5309 GCA_964546265.1 uncultured Candidatus Cloacimonadota bacterium | reverse complement strand
GGTTTGGCTAAAGCTTAGATTACTGCCGAAAGCCAGTTTCTATTTTTTTCGCTGTGCTCGGAAGCTTGCCTTTTATTAAACATAGTCCGTCTGGCATCAAATCGTTTTATACTTTTAGGCATAGTTTTTTCCCATCTATCTGGCTTCAGAGACAATAGCTGCTGGTAGCTATTCAGCATGCAGCCGGCAATCCTGATGAAATCCATGTAGGGATATTCTTCTGCCCAGAACAATAATAAGTGGCTCACGTCCGTTTCGGGAGTGTCATATTTAGAATCGGAAAAATCTACGAAGTAATACTCCGCGCCATCAAACAGGATGTTTTTGGGTTGGTTATCCATATGACAAAGACATTTACCATCCTTCAGGCTGGAGAAGTGAAATTCTGCCAGAGCCTTTCCCAAAAGAGCCGGGCTGAAATCGCTTTCATCCATATATGCTTTTCCTTTCACCCGATTGGTCGTGATGTACCAGAGGTAATCATCCAGAGTCCTGGCCTTGCCATGAGACAGGAGTTTGGGTACATGAGGAGCGTTGGACTCGTAGACCCGCAATTCTGCAAGATAGTCCTGGTTCTTTTCAAACAACTTGGTGACTACGCTGGGGTACATCACCAAGTGTGGTTTTTCAATCATTTTGCCAAGGATATCCGTTCGATTCTATTGGCCTTTAGCATTGGAACAATCAACTCGTTTGTGGGAAGGTGATAGTAGATATCAGCAGCGCCTTTATAGCCTTTCAGATCCGTCAAAAAGCGGTTCTGTTCCTGGGGAATCTCGATTATGGTCTCCTCTGCCCAGGAGCTGAAGAATATGCGACCCAAATCATCGATAGCGATACCATCAAGATTCGAATAAATGGTATCTTTGAAAATACTGATGCTGTTATCCAGTACATTGAGGCTGAGGATGGGAGAGTGCTTGCTGTTGTTCACAACAAACATTTGTCTGCGTGGTTTGTCATACACGATGCCATTTGGCGAGTTTAAGAGAGGGCTGGTCAATTGCTCCTGCTTATCGTTTGTGGTATCATAGATAAAGATGGCGTTGTTTGCTGTATCGGTAATATATAGTTTACCCTGCTCACCTATAGCGATATCGTTCAGTCCTTGCGCGTTTTGGATGGGGATGGTTTGCAGGATCTTTGCTTCGCTCATGCTCACTATGTGGATAGCGCTTGGATCCGTTACATATAGTAAATCCCCTTGGGCAATTATTCCCTTGGGTGCTTCAAATTGCTTGTGCATGAACTTGCTGAAATTTCCTTCTTCATCCATTGCCACTATGCTGCCATTACCCACGTTTGAGATCAGGAAACGATTGTTGGCAGCATCATAGGCTACGCTTTCGGGTTTATTAAGAAGCTTGTATTTGCTAAAAAAGGGTACAAGCGCAAAGTTAATTATCGCGACGATGGCTACTATTGCCAGAATTATTAGTATTCTTTTCATTATTTCCTCAGATTCCAGTTTGTTCCTTCAGGACCGTCTTTGATCTCAATGCCCAGGGCCAGGAGATCATCTCGAATTTTATCAGAAAATGCCCAGTTCTTATCTCGCCTGGCTTCAGACCTATATTTCAATAGCAAATCTATAAGTGCCTTGGAAAGATCCGGCATGGTCTCGGCGGAGTTGTCGGGACTATTCTGGAAAAAACCCAGGACAGATCCCAAGCGGATGAGCATTGCTGCTGTCTGCATTTTTATCTTTTCGTCGGTAGCTTTGCGTAGTTTATGGCTCAGGTCAAAGAGAATGGCTATCGCTTTGGCAGTATTGAAGTCATCATTCATCGCTTCTTTAAAATCGGCTTCAGATTTAAGTAGCGCGTCATCCTCAATCTTCAGGCTTTTGAGCATTGGGATATTCATGCCTTGTAGAGCCTTATGGAAGTTCTGCACCGCTCTGTGGGATTCCTCTATCAGCTCCCGGGTGAAATCAATCGGAGAGCGGTAATGCTTGGAGAGGAAGAAATGCCGGATATCCTCTGCGTCGTATTCCTTCAGGATATCTCTGGCGGTAAAGAAGTTTTTCAGGCTTTTGCTCATCTTCTCACCGTCCACATTTAGAAACCCATTGTGCATCCAATAGTGTGCCAGAGGCTTTCCTGTAAGTGCCATAGCCTGGGCGTTTTCATTTTCATGATGGGGAAAGATCAGGTCTATCCCACCGCCGTGGATATCGAAGCTTTCGCCCAGATAGTGCTGGCTCATCACAACGCATTCAGTGTGCCATCCGGGTCTTCCTTTTCCCCAAGGGCTATCCCAAAATGGTTCTTCGGGTTTGCTTCTTTTCCACAGAGTAAAATCCGCCGGGTGTTTTTTGGCAGTGTTTTCCGCCACCCTGGCTCCTGCCATCTGATCTTCGATCTGCTTTCCTGAAAGGCTGCCATATCCCGAAAGAGAAGCGGTGTCGAAATACACGTCTCCATCTACTTCATAGGCATTGCCTTTATTCACGAGAGTTTGAATCAGATTTATGATCTGCGGCATGGTATCGGTAGCCTTGGGTTGATGGGTGGGAGGCTTGATGCCCAGCGCGCTGCAATCTTCCAGGAAAGCCTCGCTATACTTGGCGGCGATTTCACTGAAGTCACGTTGCTCAGAAATGGCTTGATCGATGATCTTGTCGTCAATATCGGTAATGTTTTGCACATATGTGACCTTGTATCCCAAGTATTCAAAGTAGCGGCGCACCACGTCAAAAAAGATGAAGGCTCTGGCGTTCCCGATGTGAAAGTAATTGTACACAGTTGGGCCGCAGGCATACAGCTTCAGTTGCCCTTCTTGCAGGGGGACGAACTCTTCCTTACTGCGGCTTTTGCTATTGTAGAGTTTCATTTTGGCTCCGTTATTTGTATATTACCAGACGTTCTTGTTTTTCAATGCTCTTCCCATTGGCGGAGCGGGCTTTTATACGGATGAAATAAGTATTGTTTGCCAATCTGTCACCAAAGTCATCGCGGGCACTGAGGGCTATCTTGTTGAAGCCCTGGCTTGCGCTACCCTCTAATCTGCGAATTCTTCTTCCGCTCATAGTAAAAAGATCCAGAGTGTATTCTGCTGGTTCTGAGATAATGAAGCTTACATATCCTTCCGTCTTCATCGGGTTTGGATAGATCAATAGATCTTGCAGAGAGATATCTCCGGTGTCCTGAGAGATGAAGTGAGTATCTGCCACACCGGGGAGGTTGAAATTGTCAAATGCGATCAATTGGACGGTATGATGCCCTTCTTTCAACTTCGGTAATTGGTATGTTACAACTCCTGATGTGTAGGAATCCACGTCGTAACTAAAATAGTCCGTTACCGATATGGGCTGGGCAGATCCATCTATTACCAGTAATATATTGTGCCCGGCTTTTCCGGTAAGATTGATCCCGTTTTCATCGGAGATACGGGCATACATTACCGGGCTTGTGCCCACCTTATCTCCGGCTCGGAAATCATATGAACTCATGAAAAGTTCTATGTTTGGAGGGGAATCGTTTGGCGGCGCATCCGGTAATACTTCGTCTGATATCTCCATAGGGTAAAAATATGTGCTGTAATCCTGTTGGGTGTTTTCGTCCCACAAATATGCCAGTAGGACTCCGTTATTGCCACTTACAACATCATCGGGGACTATGAAACTAGGGTTGACTTCGGAGTTTTCCACCGAAGCTTTTCCGCGGAATATCATGCTGCCGGGCTTACTAACGGGTTGTCCACCCACTAAGTAATTGGTTCCAGCATCTTTGGCCAGAACAATCGCTTCTCCCTGAAGATCAGGATCGTAGAATGTTCCAAAGAACGAAGCATTTTCCCGCGAGTGGTAAATGCCATTTTGGGTTTCTGGAAGCAATCCCGGGTTATGCTTGGGCGGCACAATATGCAAGTTTGGATCTCCAAAGATCACGTAATAGGAATCGTTTGCCGCACTCCCTGTATGGCGGATCTTGGCATCAGTAAGCGCCAGGCCCAGAGGCATTCTGCTGTTGATCATATTTGGCATAAAGATTGTCATTAGTTCCTGATTTGGACCTGCAAAGCTTTTTCTTGTAGATCCCACGGAGGCAATTGCGCCAGCGTTTTCCAGCAACACAACCTTCTGTCCCAAACTATCGTAAGCCCAATGATCAAATAAACTCACCTCACATGCAGCAGTGATAAACAGGATCTGTTGATCTGGATTGTCGAACCTCCCCAAATCTACCGATCCGGTGAAATAATTCTGCATGGACAGGGAATCAAATGCTCCATGACCAACGTAGAACCATATCAGCACACCGTCATTTATGTGATCCACTACTTCGTCCCTAACTCTGGGTTTATTTAGGAACTCATCACTTTCATATTCTGCTGCAAAGATCTTTATCTGATTTATGGATGGGTTCAGCATCTGGGAGAGTGCTTCCATATCTACAGTGTGTCCCCAATCTGCAGTAAGGTCTCCCTCCAGTTCATCATCAGCAAGTAGGAGTACGTCATTTCTCCACAACCCGGGCAGAGGATCCTGGGTGTAATTGCGTAAGTTATCTATCATCGTGGTCAGTTCACTATCGTTACTTACCGGGTATCTGCCGATTGCAATCTCAGGATGGGTGATGTTCGTTAACATGCCAAAAAAGTCATCTGAAGTGATGCCATTAGAGTTATCTTGAAAAATCATCACCTTATTCTTGTGCGCGGCAACGCGGGAGTAGTTTCTCCAATCCATACTGCCGATTCCTAAAAGGGTCAGCGAGCTAAGCTTGGGCTCGGGGAAATTGTAGTAAACATGGCGCAGATATTGGCGAATCGCCATGGGATCCGGATGTCCGCCACTAAATTGGTTAAAGATATCGTTTTGCAGAACAACCTTGGTTCTCAAACCCCAGTTTTCCATATAAATCTGGGCTAGTTCTTCGGCATGGTTGATGAACTCCTGCGGGCACACTATGATGCTTTGCACCGCACCGTCACTGGTGGCGATGTCGTTTGGCTGCATTACGTTTACAGATACGGGATTGAAGTGCTCATTACTGCTTAGCAGGTAGAATATATCCTGGCTGTTGCTTTCGGCAACAAAGGTTAAGCTCATCTCATTTTCTTCTATGGGCAACAATCTGATGTTTCCGGGAGATTTTACCTGATACACCTCTACTCCCGAAGATTGACCTACAACTACATAACGCTTTGTACTCCCGCTGTCTGCATTTACCGCAAACTGCGTATTGCTCTTATTTAAGACTTGGGTATATGTTACCCGGTAGAAATCCAGATAGTAGTTATCTGGTCCAGAGCGGATGGCTTGAATCTTGATTGTGTTGTTTCCACTTACAAAGGCGTTTGTA
>CAZJJH010000122.1:0-5412 GCA_964546265.1 uncultured Candidatus Cloacimonadota bacterium | reverse complement strand
GCTTCCGGGTAGGCAGCTTGAGCCAAAGCGTGAGTTTTGGCCCAGAGGGATAGACATCGATCCCCTTCGGGGGATTACAGAATCCGGCTTAATGATCTCCCACGCACTTTTTGTAGCATTCTGATGCAGATTAGGCGGTACGGCTACCGCCTGTACTGCAGGGGCGCTCGCTGTAGCGCCTATGTGTAGAATTCTCTGTAGATTTATGGCACCTAATACTTAGAAAGATAGCCTTCAAAAATAGATAAGTCATATCTATTTGTATTGATATGTGAATCCACGGGCAAAAATGCGCAGAGCTGGCGCTTCCACACCTCTTCCCCATCCTTTTGTCGGGATACTGGCGGGATTTCGTCGCTGGATAATCCTGCGGGGATAGGATAATCTAAGCTTAAAGATCCGCTAAAGTCCGGGCAAAGCTCTGGGCAGACGTTTAGCTTGGGGCTATTCTCCACCCGCTTGGAAGGCATTTAACACCTTCCCCGCTACAAAAAATGGATTACTCTTCCCGTGCTTCAATAGTTACAGCAGTTCCGGATGCAGAAACCATCAACATGCTCTGTCCCACTACTTCATAATCAATATCCACACCTATCACGGCATTTGCACCCATCTTCGCGGCAATTTGTTTCATTTCATTAATCGCCTGAGTGCGTCCATCGCGCAATTTACTTTCATAGGCACCGCTTCGTCCGCCCACGATATCGGTAATAGAGGCCATGAGATCCCGCACGATATTTGCGCCCATGATTGTTTCTCCGGTTACAATATCGTGATATCTGGTAACGCGGAAACCCTCCAGTACAGGTGTAGTAGATACTATCATCGCTTACTCCTTAAGCTTTTTTAGTTTTCTTCCTTCAATTTTTTCCACCATGCAATGCGCTTGGCGATATCCTTTTCAAAGCCAAAATCTCCCGGTTCGTAGTATTCTTTTTCGTCCATTTTGTCCGGGAAGTACTTCTGATAGCTGTATTTATTGGCAAAATCGTGGTCGTAACGGTAATCCTTGCCGTAATCAAGATCTTTCATCAGCTTGGTGGGCGCATTTCGGATGTGCAGAGGAACTCCAAAATGGCTGGTCTTTCTGGCATCCGCGGCAGCTTTTTGATATGCCACATCCAAAGCATTACTCTTTGGGGCAGTGGCGAGATAGACCACCGCCTGAGAGAGTGCCACGCTTGCCTCGGGCATGCCGATAAAAAGCAGGGCATCCTTTGCTGCCAGAGCTTGCACCAGAGCTTGAGGATCTGCCAGACCCACATCTTCGCTGGCAAAGCGGATGATTCTGCGGATCACATAGCGCGGATCCTCTCCCGCTTCCAGCATTCGTGCCAACCAGTATAGAGCGGCTTGGGGATCGCTTCCACGCATGGATTTGTGCAAAGCCGAGATAAGGTTGTAGTGCTCCTCCCGGTTTTTGTCGTAAAACATGGTCTTTTTGGCAAGTGTTTTGGCCAAGTCTTCGATCTTGGGATGCGGATTTTCTTTCAAGTAAGCTTGAATAAGCTCCAATTCATTAAGCGCTCTGCGGGCATCTCCGCCGCTATTGCGCGCCATCCAGCCCAAGACCTTTTCATCCGTTTCCAGCTGCAATTCCTTAAATCCCCTGCGCAATATTTCTTTAAGGTCTTCCTCGCTAAGGGATTCCAGCACGAATACATGGCACCGGGAAAGCAAAGCAGGGATTACTTCAAAAGAAGGATTTTCTGTAGTTGCCCCAATCAAGATGATGGCGCCGCTTTCCACAAAGGGTAGAAAAGCATCCTGCTGGCTTTTATTGAACCGATGGATTTCATCGATAAAGAGAATGGTCTGGTCTCCCCTATTGCGATGCTGGTAATCAGCTTCTTTCATTACGTTCTTCACATCGTTTATCCCCGAAAGAACCGCACTGAAATGGATAAAGCGGTGAGGAGCGCAGAGTTCGATTATTCTGGCAATGGTAGTTTTTCCGCTACCTGGGGGACCCCAGAGTATAAAGCTCTGATATGTCTGGCTTTTGATCATCTGGGAAAGTAAAGAATCGTTGGAAATCAGCTTTTCCTGCCCTCTAAGATCCGTAAGATTACGGGGGCGCAGCTTTTCTGCCAGGGGAGCCTTACGCTCCTTCAATTCTTGCTGTTCAAAAAGATCGCTTTGATCCTTCATAAACTCCTAATCTTCCATCAAGCCGTTTAACTCTGAGGGATCGTACCACTGCAAGATTCCCTGCAACTTTTCCAGCTCGGTAAACAGCAACTCTTTGTGTTGCACTTCTTCCTGCGCAAATCTCAAAAGCAGCTTTTGCGTAGTTTCATCCTCAGTTTGCTCTGCAAGTTTCAGGTAGATGTTCTGGGCCAATTCTTCGCGGGATATGGCAAATTCCAATACCTGTTTGGGATCCTCCAATTTCACACCCTTCAGCTCCATATTCAGATTATCCACCAGTTTCAGTCCGGTATTGGGAAACTCCTTGCTGAACAGCTCCCGCATTTTGGATTCATGGTATTCTTCATACTTCACCAATTGGTTGAAGAACTTCTCAGTTTGTTCATTTTTAAAACTTTTTGCCAATGCTTTGTAGAGATTTTGCGAGCGAATCTCGGCTTCAATCGCGATGCGATATGCTTGTTGACGATCCATTGTTATACCCCTTTTTATGTTGTTTATATTATGCTTTTTGGCGGATAAGCTCCACCGCGTTTATCTTGTTTAAATGTTTCAGCGGCAATTGAATGCTGAGCCAGGTAAGCAAATAAGATATTGCTATTACTAAAAGATAATCCCCTATCTGCACCTGAACAGGCAAAATAATGGAACCATCCAGCTTGACTACGGCAGTGCTATGCTGAATCCAGAGAATAATCCCGCTTGCTGTCAGACCGATCACAATGCCAATCGTGCAGAGCATAAATGCCTGCCATAGAAACAGTAGTCGGAGATCCCGATCGTGATATCCCAATGCCTTCAAAAGGCCCAGTTCGCTCTTTTTGAAGGCGATGGTTTTTAAGAGCGAACCGGTAAGATTGAAGCTGGCTATGATGAACATAAACAGCATTATGATAAACATCAGGAATTTTTCGAAGCGAATAGCGGAATACAGCGAAGCGTCGTAACTGCTCCAGTCTTCCAGTTTGTAGGAATCAAAGAGGGGACGCAATTGCTTTACGTGCCGGGTACTTTGGGTGGGATCATCGCTACGAATTTCTACAAAATCTACCTCATCGGCATAGGCAGAGAAATCTTGCGCAATATTAAGCGGGATAAAGCAATAGCTCTGGTCATATTCTGGCATTCCTGCAGAAAATATGGCTTGCACTTTTAATACTCTGACCTTGGGTAATAGTCCAAATGGAGTGGGAATATTAAAAATCGGCGAGATTAACTGAACTTCATCCCCAATGTACAAGCCCAAAGCCGATGCCAGCCCGGAACCCAAAGCTATGCCTCCCTCAGAAAAGTTTTGCGGATCCAGGTACCCTGCTATAAGTCCCTGAAGAGCTCCCTGCCGATCCGGTGGATTTAAAACCGGGCTCAATTTGCTTTGTTTGGCTATGTCCACCCCAAACACAAGCGCCGGCGAGCTGGAATCTTTGTGCTTCAATAGCAGTTCGTTACGCACTACTCCGGCGGCATAATAGCCTTCTGCAGAAATCCTTTCTTCCAGCTCCGGATACTCTGATATCGGGCTGCCATCAGTATTGCTAAGCCGCATCTCCGAAAGGGTGCCAATGATCCGCGCCCGGATATCGGAGCGAAATCCATTCATCACCGAACTGACCGTGATAAGCGCCATCACTCCCAAAGCAATCCCGCAAAGGGTGAGGACGTGGCTGCTGCTTACCCCGATCCGGCTTCTTCCGCCAAGATACTTGCGAGCAAGAAAATAAACACTGGAATTTCCTTTCGATCTCTTCATATCGGCATACTTTTGGGTTACCAGAAAATAGTCAAGTGCCTTTTTTGTTTATTGTATAATTCTTCGTCTCCCAAGCTTCTTTGAGGCATCATATCCCCCGTTTTCTTCGGGCTTTCTCTACATGTTTCGAAAATAATCCCGGAAAAGGATCAAATCTTGTATGTGATAGATCTAACCGAGAAACTAGGTGCAATCAGGAGGTTTTATGAATTGCTCAAAACTATTTAAGATCAGCTTTCTGCTGGGATTGCTGACCATTTTTACCGCTTCACTTTCAGCGGAATTTGTAAGCGCACAACAAGGTCTGCAGGTGGCAGAAAACTGGCTGAGCTACTGGCAAAATGAAGAAAATCTACAAATAGACGAAATAAAAAGATTCAAAGATAACACACTTGAGCAATATGAGTTGCGGGAAGATTCCGTATCAGCCGAACTCCCTGAGCTGTACATTTATTACTTCACAAATGGAAAATTTGCCGTAGTTCCTTGTGATGATAACCTTCCGCCTGTATTGGCATATTCCTCTCTGGCCCTGGAAGATAAAAACGATATCCCGCCCGCTTTCAGCATGTGGCTGCAGCAATACGCCGGTGATGTTGCGGGAATTCGCAATAGCTCATATACTAACCGACAAAACCAAAAACTTTGGCAAGAAATAAGCCGCAATGAATTTCACAGCAATGCCCGCAACCGCGATGTAGAACCCCTGCTGAAAACTACCTGGAATCAGGATTGGCCCTACAACGAGCTTTGCCCTACAGATCCTGCTGGACCCGGTGGCAGAGTATATGTGGGTTGCGTGGCTACTGCCATGGCACAAGTAATGAAATATTGGAATAAACCGATTACCGGTCAGGGCTCATCCAGCTACTATGCCTATGGATATGGCTATCAATCTGCTAACTATGGAAATACAACCTATCTCTGGGACGAGATGCCAAATTCATTAAGCGGCTCTAATATCCCTGTGGCGACCCTGATGTATCATGCTGCAGTATCTGTGGAAATGGGCTTTTCACCGGATGGATCAGGCTCAAACGGAATGCGGGCTCAAGAAGCTTTTCAGAATTACTTCCGCTTCCCTAACGCCAGCTATCAGCAAAAACAGAACTACAGCGCTTCAGCCTGGGAATCAATCCTGAGAGAACAAATTGATAACGGAGTCCCCATGTATTATAGCGGTTCAAATACAGATTCGGGACACGCCTGGAACTGCGACGGATATCAGGGAACAAACTATTTCCACTTTAACTTCGGCTGGAGCGGCTCCTACAACGGCTACTACTATCTAAATTCAGTAAACCCAGGTAGCAATACCTTCAATCTATATCAGGCTGCCATAACCAACGCTATCCCGGAAGCTTATACAATCACTCAACCGCGCATCCGTTTGGAAGCAAATCCCCCTACTGCCGGGGATCCCTTCTCTCTGGCCATCACTACTTACCCAATTATTACTGATTGGAGTGTGGACGAAGTGAACTTGAGCCTTTATTTCGATAATCAAGCAA
>CAZJJH010000121.1:0-5480 GCA_964546265.1 uncultured Candidatus Cloacimonadota bacterium | reverse complement strand
CCTTGCCAAGGTAGATGTCGCGGGTTCGACCCCCGTTTCCCGCTCCATTTTTTTTATGAAGAAAAAAGCAATAATATTCGATCTTGATGGCACTTTGATAGATTCAATGGGCTTGTGGCGCACTGTGGATGATGAGTTTCTTAGCTCCAGGGGCATTGCTGTGCCTGAAGACCTGTTTGATGATTTACCCCAGGGAAACAGCTTTATCCAAACTGCACAATATTTTAAAGACCGCTTTGGCCTGGAAGAAAGCGTAGAAGCGATTATGCAAATCTGGACCGCGATGGTGGCAGAACACTACTCAAGTTCAATAGCTCTCAAGGAAGGTGCACTGCAGATATTGGAAGAGCTTGCCGCAAAAGGTCTAAGGTTGGGTCTGGCAACCAGCAATTCCTACGAATTGGCAGAGAAAGCGCTCAGATACAATCAAGTATGGCATTTCTTCGAGTATGTTTCTACCGGAGATCAGCATCTAATGGGCAAACCTTTTCCGGATATCTACCTTCATTGTGCTTCCGGTTTGGGAGTGGATCCCGTCGACTGCGTTGCCGTAGAGGACACCTTGAGTGGCGTGCAAGCTGCCAAAAGCGCCGGAATGTATACCATTGCCATCTTCGATCCTGACAGCCTGCCCCGGCATCCGGAAATGAAATCCCTTGCGGATGCATTCTGCATGGACTATAATGAGATTAGAACACAATTAGAGAAGGTTTTATAAAGATATATGAATTTATATATAATAATAGGTGCTTACGGCAGCGGTAAGAGCGAATATAGCATACACCTCGCGCGCCACCTATCTACCGCAGGAAACAAAGTTGCATTGGCGGATATGGATGTGGTTAATCCCTATTTCCGTAGCCGGGACGTTCGCGATCAGTTTATTGAAGAAGGCATTGAAGTTATAGCCCCGGATGGTGAGTTTTCTCATGCGGATTTACCGATGATTTCTCCCCGGATAAAAGGGGCGATTGAAGATCCTGCTCGAACCGTCATCCTGGATGTAGGGGGAGACCCGGCAGGCTGCCGGACTTTGGGCAGATTCGTGGAGCCTATCCAGAATCGTGGCTATCATATGCAATTGGTAGTGAACACCTCACGCCCATTTACCAGTAATCCTCAGGAAATCATCGCCATGGTTCAGATGTTGGAGGCAGCGTCCAAACTAAAGGTGAACGAGCTTGTTTGCAATACAAATCTGATGGAATATACCAATCAAGAGCTTGTGGAACAAGGCATCATGATGGTGGAAGAGGCAGCCAGAGCGCTCCAGTTGGATTTCTTCAATTACCTTGTGCTGGACGAGCACGAAGCCAGGGTACCTGATAATCTTTTGGGTAAGAGCAGGCTTATTATGAGCTACACGCTCAGAAAGCCCTGGGAACGCTTGGTGATGAAGGGAATCTGATTTAAATACCAAGTAATTTTAACACAGAGCTTTATGATATATGCAGGATTCTGCCTGGAAAGCTCATAAAATTTGGGTAAAACTGAATTAATGCTTTACAAATTCGGGGCTTTAGGATTCATGGCAGGATATAAACGAAAAAGGACCCCCTAATTTTGACAAAATTCACTGACATCACCCTCCCTGAGCCCATTATTCGGGCAGCGACACTGCTTGGTTATGAATATTTAACTCCCATTCAGGATCTGGTAATTCCTTGGCTAACTGATAACAATCAGGATCTGGTTGCCTTGGCGCAAACCGGAACCGGGAAAACTGCTGCCTTCGGATTTCCCCTTCTGTGTGGTACTGATATAGAACAAAGCAATGTGCAGAGCATCATTTTGTGCCCTACTCGCGAATTGTGCATGCAGATCACCAGAGATTTGGAATCCTATGCCAAATACATGACCCGGATCCGCATCGCGGCAATCTATGGCGGCGCGTCAATTCAGCGGCAGAAAGAAAGCTTAAGAAGCGGAGTGCACATCGTAGTAGGTACTCCGGGCAGAGTGAATGATATGATCCGCCAGAAAGCTCTTAAACTGGATCACGTATCCCGCCTGGTTCTGGATGAAGCGGATGAGATGCTAAACATGGGCTTCAAAGACGAACTTTTCGAGATCATGAGCCACATTCCGGAATCCAAACAAACAATGCTGTTCTCGGCTACCATGCCCAAAGAAGTGGAAAACCTCGCTGCTAAGTTCATGCAGGAACCCCAGCGCTTCAGTGTTGGTGATGAGAATAGGGGCGCGGAAAACATTCAGCACTTCTATTATAAGGTTCAGGCCAGAGACAAGTATCTCGCGCTGAAACGGATCGCGGATATGAGCCCCAAAATCTATGGCATCGTATTTTGCAAGACACGCCGTGAAACACAAGAGATAGCGGACAAGCTGCAGCAGGATGGCTATAATGCCGATGCCTTGCACGGCGATTTATCCCAGGGACAGCGGGAATTGGTAATGAGCCGGTTCCGGAGCAGATATGTTCCCCTTTTGATTGCTACCGACGTGGCAGCGCGCGGTCTGGATGTGGATGATCTCAGCCATATCATCAATTTCCACGTGCCCACAGATCCCGATATCTACATCCATCGTTCCGGTAGAACCGGCAGAGCGGGTAAAAGCGGGATCTCCATCACCATCATGCATTCCAAAGAGATCAGTGCCTTACGGGCGGTGGAAAAACGCCTGGGAATGCCAATCGTGTGGCAGAAAGTCCCTGGAGGCAGAGAGATCTGCGAGAAACAGTTGTTCCATTTTATCGATACGGTAGAGCGGGTGGAAGTGAATGAAGAAGAAATGCAGGCTTTCATGGGCAACGTATTCAAGAAACTGAATTGGATGACCCGGGAAGAACTGGTACAACGCTTTGTAGCGGTAGAGTTTAACCGCTTCTTAAATTACTACAAAGATATTCCGGATTTGGATAACATCCAAGCTTCTGAAAGCAAAAAAGAGAAAAAAGATAAAAGCACATTTATATTCAGCACTTTCCGTTTGAACATCGGTTACGATGCCGGTCTCACCAAACGGGAACTGATGAAATATATAAATAGCCTTAGAGTCAGCCGGGGTATCGAGATCGGCAGAATAGACATATTTGGCGATTATTGCCTGGTAGATCTGGATTCCCGATACGAGAAGGAGTTGCTCAAAGCCATTTCATTAGTTAGTTTCAAGGGTAAGAGGGTAGATGTTTCCGTGGCTCCCCGGGCTAAGGATAACAGCTTCCGCAAGGCAGGCTCCGGCACCAAAAAAGATTTTTCCTCTGGCAAAGGAAGGAGTGCTGGCAAAAAAACTCCTTACGATAAAAAGAGTGGATATTCATCCACAAAAGCCGCAAGACCCAAGCGTAAGTACTCAGAAAAGAATTGACATAAGCCCGTTTGACCTTACAATGGTCACGATAAACATTTAAGGAGTTAACATGAAAAAGCTAAGCCTGTTGCTACTTGTCGTAATTGCCATTATGGGTCTTACAGCGTGTGGAAACAAAGCGGAAAACACTGCAAAATCCTTCTTCAAGGCCTTGGAAACTCAGGATTTTGATACAGCGAAGAAACTGGCTACTGATGATGGTCAACAGCTTTTGACCCTTATCCAATCGATGGCAGAATCTGCGCCAGAAGATCAAAAAGCTGAGCTTACGAAAAAACGCTACAATGTATTGGAAACCATTGTGGAAGGCGATTCTGCCACGGTTAAATATGAAGAATACAGCACGGATAACCCTGACGATAAAACTATCCAGGAGTTACAAATGCTAAAAGTAGATGGCAGTTGGAAAGTTCATTTCGCAAAGGATGATATCCAGAAATAGATTTCTTATAGCAATACTTTGCTCTGTACTATTGGTTTGCATGGCGAGCTCTGTCTATCGTGATAAAGCTCGCCGTGCTATATCTCCAAATGAAGCAGTAATAGCGATAGATAGCCTGGCATTTGAAGAGGGAGATTTGCTGCTAAGAAGAGGGAATTCCATAGTTTCAGGAATGATTGTTCAGGCCTTTCCCGGCGGAGGAGGGATGTCCCACTGCGGGATCTTGATTCAGGAAAACGGAGCCTGGCAAGTGATCCACAGTATTTCCGGCGCGATCTCAGAAAGCGAGGGAATCCGCAAGCAAGCTTGGCTATCCTTTGCCAGAAACGCCAAAGAAGCAAGATTGTTACACGTAAAACCCGCCTTTGTTCCAGACAGGGCGGCTATCCGTGCTAAAGCCGTTTATTACCTTCAATGCGGAACCGGGTTTGACCACGATTTTGATCTTAGCAACGACAGCAAGTTATACTGCTCAGAATTGGTGAGAGCCGCATATCGGGGCACATACAAACAAGATCCATTTTTATACCGGGATATTGGCCCCAAAACCGTGATCGACATGGCTAGCTTTTTTCAGGATGATTTCTGGCTCCGGCATCCGGCAGAGGCTCGATATTAAGGGCTAATGCATATAAACATCTGCTCTCAGCTTCAGCAAATCTGCATTCTATCGGGGGCCCAATAGCGTATCCTTACTTGACATTATCCCGCAGAATAAAAGAATGGATCAAATACCAAATTTATGGAGCTTTATATGCATAAATACATCAAAGACTTACTCAAATTCCTTGATAATAGTAACTCTCGCTACCCGGCAAGCTTGCAGATATCTGAGCGTTTGGATAGAGCTGGATTTATAGAATTGGACGAAAAAGAACGCTTCGAGCTGAAATCCGGAGGGAAATACTACATCCGCCGGATGGATACCGCCATCATTGCTTTCGTAAAGGGGAGTGAAGACACCGCTTCCAGTGGCTTCAATATGGCATCCAGTCATATCGATAGCCCCGCCTTGAAATTGAAACCGGAAAGCATCAAGCTGGACAAAGATGTTTGCCGCATCGGTGTAGAAGTATATGGCGGACCCATTATCCACACTTGGGTAGATAGAGAACTAGGCGTTTCTGGCAGAGTAATTGTTAGAAGCAAAAAAGGGTTGGAACGCGAGGTGATAGATCTCAAAAAGCCGGTGGCGATAATTCCCAATGCTGCCATTCATATGAACCGGGAGATCAACAAGGGCTTTGAATACAACCGTCAGAGTCATTTACAGGCGATTCTGAGCGTGAATAAACACGATGGCAATCCCTTGAAAGAACTGATTGCCGGGCATTTGGGCATGAAAGCGGCAGATATCCTGGAGCTTGATCTATATCTTTATGATTTCCAGTCAGCCAGCCTTGCCGGGCTGGAAGAGGAGATAATCGTGAGTGGCAGATTGGATAATCTGGCCATGACCCACGCCATTCTGCAGGGCATTTTGGAGACGGAAAAGCCCCGACAAACTTCAGTGGCAGTGTTTTTTGACCACGAGGAAATTGGTAGCCAGAGCCCTCAGGGTGCTTTCTCCGCGCTACTATCCGAGCTCCTGGAGCGCATCGTGGTAAGTGGCAAGGGCACACGCGAGGATTATTACCGTGCCCTGCGTAATTCCTTCATGATTTCAGCAGACATGGCGCATGCCTTCCATCCTTCTTATGCCGAG
>CAZJJH010000120.1:0-5492 GCA_964546265.1 uncultured Candidatus Cloacimonadota bacterium | reverse complement strand
TGCAGTGACCCTATAGCCTGTATTCCAGCTCTCTTCAGGGCTTTCCCCAATGCTTCGAATCCCGTTTTCAATGCATCTTATAGTATGCAAACAGAAAAACGATCTCTGCCGGAAAATGAACTTGACAATTATTGGCGCTTAAATAGTGTAAAACTCAAGGAGAAAGGAATGATAGAAGTTATCGTTGAAAAGTGCGTTGGCTGTGGTGCATGCCTCAAGGCTTGCGCTTACGATGCCATTAAGATTGAATCCCGCCTTGCAGATATAGATACTGATAAATGCGTGCTTTGTGGAGCATGCGTCCAATCCTGCCCCTTTGAAGCCATCATCATCCGCAAAAAAGTAAGTGATGCCGTAGATAAATCCAAATACAAGGGCGTCTGGGTATTTGCCGAACAGCGGAATTCGGTACTGGCAGGGGTAGCTCACGAGCTCCTGGGCAAAGGCAGGGAATTGGCAGATCAGCTTAAGACGGAGCTTAGCGCAGTGCTTCTGGGCTATCGTCTCAATGGTCTGGCAGAAGAGCTAATTGCTTTTGGAGCAGATCAGGTGATCTGCATAGACGATCCCGCCCTGGAGCATTTCCGCGATGAAAGATACAGCGAAGCCCTGAGCTATCTGGCAGATAAGTACCTGCCGGAGATCATCCTTGCCGGCGCCACTGTAATGGGACGCAGCTTTATTCCCAGGGTAGCCATAAACTTAAATACAGGGCTAACTGCGGATTGCACCGGGCTTGCCATCGATGAAGAAAGCGGAAACCTGTATCAGACCCGCCCCGCCTTTGGGGGCAACATCATGGCGACCATCGTTACTGCCAATAACAGACCCCAGATGGCAACTGTGCGGCATAAAGTAATGAATCCCCTGCCCCGGGATGACTCCCGTAGCGGAGCCGTGATCCGGGAAGAATACAATTTTGAATTGACTGAAGATAGAAGTAGCTTTGTAGGATTTGAAAAAGAGAAAACCAATCTGATCAATATTACGGATGCAAACGTGATTGTTGCCGGAGGTCGCGGCATCAAAGATGCCAAAAACTTCGCCATGATCGAGGAACTAGCCGAGGCACTGGATGGAGCGGTAGGCGCCTCCCGCGCTGCGGTTGATTCCGAGTGGATCGCCTATTCTCACCAAGTGGGACAGACCGGTAAAACCGTAAAACCCAGCATCTACATTGCAGTTGGAATATCCGGAGCCATCCAGCATCTTGCCGGAATGAGTTCTGCGGATTATATTGTGGCTATAAACAAAGATCCCGATGCTCCGATCTTCAAAGTGGCAGATCTGGGCATAGTTGGGGATCTCTTTGAGGTAATACCCAAACTTATTAAGAGGATCAAAGAAGTAAGAGCATGAAGCTAAAAGCCTGCCTGAGCGTGATATCCCATGATGATGTGCGTGAAGGCATAGTGCTGGACCTGAATCACAATGAACCGGAACCGATGGTGTTGGAAATCCCCAAAAGCGTTGCCTATGTTCCCCTGATCAATGCCCACGACCACCTGGTTGGAAATTGGTTCCCCAGGGCAGGAGATAAACGCCCTTATCCAAATTCTCATATTTGGGTGGAAGATATGAAGGATTCCTTCAGCTTTAATGAACGCAGTAAATTCTGGCACAACGATGGAAGCTTTAAACATCTGGATCCAGCAGCGCTCGCCATCGCCCGCCTCGGCGCCTACAAAAACCTGTTCTCAGGATGTAGCGTGGTGCAGGATCATGGTCCCCGGCAAGAAGACGCTTATTACGATTCCATGCCCATCCTCGTGCCCAAAGCATATCGCCAATGCCATTCAATTACTTTGGGAAACTGGTGGGGCGGCGAGACTGCCGCACGCGAGCTGGAGCTCAGCCGGGGAGAGATGCCCTTCATCATCCATTTGGGTGAAGGAATTGATGAAGTAACTCAAGAAGAATTTGGCAAATTGGAACAGCAGGATTTACTAAAGCCAAACACCTTGATGATCCATGGTATTGCCTTTACTAAAAAGGATATCCGCCGCATCGCCGAGGTAGGCGCAAGCGTCTGTTGGTGCCCTACGAGCAATTACTACCTGATCGGTAAAACTCTGGATATCGAAAGTGTGCTTGAATACGGCGCAAATGTTGTGATTGGCACAGATTCCACCATGAGCGGAGCGGTAAACCTGATCCGGGAATTTGCCACAATTTTGGAGCACTTCCCCCAGATAGAGCCAGCCCTGCTCTACAAAATGGTCACCGTAAACGCGGTAAAAGCTTTGTATCTGGCCCCTGAATATGGCAAACTGAACCCAAAGAATACTACTCAGTTGCTCTTGACAGATCAGGTAGATAGAGATCCCTTCCTGAACCTGGTCGATCTGGATATGGCAGCCATTAAACTATTGGTGGTAGATGGCATACCCCGTTATGGTGACAGCCAGTATTTGGAGCTATTCCCGGAAAATGGGATCGAATACACCCTCTTCCGCACATCAAATCGGGAGAAATTTGTAATCGGCGATCCCCTGGAGATTTCTGAGCAAATTGATGCCGCCCTGGGCTATCATAAAGACTTCCCCTTTTTACCCTTCTAAAACATGAAGCAGCTGGAGATATGCGAGATATTTTATAGCCTGCAGGGTGAATCCAGCTATATGGGCATGCCCTGCGTCTTTGTCCGGCTGGCACGTTGCAATCTGCGCTGCAGTTTCTGCGATACCAGCTATTCATACGGCCCCGGAGTCGTGCAGAGCTTTGATGATATCCTCCAAAGCATCCGCAAATATCCGGCAAATTTAGTGGAACTCACCGGTGGTGAGCCGCTTTTACAGGAACACAGCCCCGCCTTTATGCAAGAGCTTTTGGATGTGGGCTATAAGGTGCTTTTGGAAACAAATGGTTCTATATATATCGACGAAGTTCCGCGGGAAGTGGTGAAGATTTTGGATGTGAAATGCCCAGGCAGCGCGCATGGAGATAGCTTTCAGCTCCATAACCTGAAGTTGATGGCACCCTGGGACGAGCTAAAATTTGTATTAACCGGCTATCATGATTATCAGTTTGCCCTGGATTTTGTAAGGAAACACCGGCTGGAAGGGCGTAAGATTCACTTCTCTCCGGTTTGCAATATGCTTAGCGCAGAACGGCTGGCGAAGTGGATGCTTGCCGATGGCGCGCCCGCAAAGCTTAGCCTGCAACTGCACAAACAGCTCAACCTCCGCTGATGAGGTGAATCACCATCAATTCTGCCCCGCAGGGAATTTTCGTGATATCGTAATCTGCTTTGGGCACCAGCTTGCCATTCAGTTTTATTACCAACATGGGAAAAGTGTAATTCATTATCTTCAGAGCATCCCGCACCGTCATACCTTCCTGCCAGGCTACTTTATTGCCATTGATTATGATGCTATCTTTCATGTTTGATCCTTAAGTGGCGCTGCCAGGAGTTCCAGGCAGAGATTTGCCTGCATCGCTGCCACCAGGTTTACCCGTGGAGCAATCGGAGCAATCCCGGTTTCTAGCTCTGATTTCAGATCGCCAACTACATACAGGGAATCCTGCGCCAGGATGCGGATCTCTTCGCTTCTGCCATAGCCGGAGATGCCGGAAGCGCAGATGAGCGGTTTGGCGGGAAAAGCTTTCTGCCAAGCATAGATCAGCATTTCTTTGGCTTCTGCAGTGTCAAAAGCTTCGATCAAAATATCTGCATCGGCAAAGATATCCGCTGCATTTTCTGCACTAATCTTTATGGAATGGCTTCTGAGACGGATATAGGGATTGAAACGACGGATATTGGCACACAGTGCTTCAACTTTGGGACTACCCACCTGGCTAAGATCAAATGCCTGCCGATTCAGATTTGAGAGCGATACCATATCAAAATCTGCCAGGATCAATTCCCCGATCCCTGCTCGCGCCAGCATTATCGCCGCATTTGAGCCCAAACCCCCGGCGCCGGCAATACCTACTATCGCCTGTTGCCATCTGGGAAAAGCCTTAGGATCCCGTTCGCAGAAGTAAGCCTGAAAGTTCACCGCCCAATCCTGATCTCTATCTCCCCACCATCCGGGATATCGCGCAAGTTCTTGAGTACAGCCATAATGCTGTCGCGCAGAATATCCTGCACAAAGGGGACAATCTGGATTTCCTTGCCGCCTACTTTCAAGTAGATGCTATTGGCAGAATCCAGCACGCAATCCTCACGTTTCCGCGTTCCCTGCACAATGCCGGCTGCCATCTCGTAACAAGTAGTTCCACATCTGCTGCAGCATTTTGGATCTGCCGCGGGTAGCATTTTAAAGCTTTTGGCGATTACGTAGTCACACAATCCGGATATATCTTCGATGGCATTGTAAACAGGTAGCCGGGGATCTGTGTATCCCTCGGAAGAAATTATGCCGCTGATGCCAATTGCGGTCTCATCCACCAGTTCCGCAATCTGTTCTGCCGAAACTGCGCATACGAGCTTGGGCACCGGAGCGTCCTTCATTCCCTCTATCACCAGGAAATCCGCATCCAGATGGGCTAAGATTGCGTTCAGAGACAGCGGGGCAGGGAACACCATCTTGGTATCGTGCAATCCACGGGCAACGGTCTGAAGACTGCCTGCTTCGATGTGCAAAGCGCTGTTTTTTCCCGGCTCGTCCGCCCTGAACTTATCGCTGTGAATATCCTTGATGGTTGCCACCCGATATCCGCGGGCACTTAGCTCTTTAACCAGATTTACGACGGTTGTGGTTTTGCCGGTATGATGGTATCCGATTACGGCAATAGCTTTCATGATGCCGGCATTATCAGGATAACAACTGTAGCGCTCATGCCTTCCCCGCAACCGGATATGCCAAGCCCTTCTTCGGTAGTGGCTTTAATGGATATCTGATCTGGATCGCAGGCAAGATCGGAAGAGATATTCATCCGCATTGCCTCGATATAAGGCGCCAATTTCGGGGCAGATGCACAGATGGTGGCGTCCAGATTCGAAATCTGGTAGTTCTTTGCCAATACCATATCATAACAGCGTTTTAAGAGGATTCTGGAATCGATATCCTTGAAGCTGGGATCGCTATCGGCAAAATGATTACCGATGTCTCCCATCGCTAACGCACCCAAAAGGGCATCGCATATGCTATGGATCAATACATCTGCATCTGAATGGCCCAAAAGACCCGTAGAATGAGGGATAGTAACACCGCCCAGGATCAGTTTGCGCCCCTGGACCATGCGGTGAACGTCGTAACCAAATCCTATTCTCATTGTTCTAATCCACCGTGATAGATTTTGATACGTTTTTGGGCACGTCCGGGTGCACACCGTGATCTTTTACGTCCAAAAGATCCAATTTCTTCATCTTGCGGATGCTCATGCGCAAAGCCAACAGTTGCAACACGATGGTTGCAGAAAAGCAGGTCATCAGGCTATCACCTGTTTTGGGGAGCATGATATAAGCCCAGCCGTAATATTCCCCCTCTTTGGGATTTGTGGAAGCGTTTTTCATCAGGTTATCGTTCTCTTCGGCAATCACATAG
>CAZJJH010000119.1:0-5542 GCA_964546265.1 uncultured Candidatus Cloacimonadota bacterium | reverse complement strand
CTATTCCTCCTTAAAATGCGGATGAAGTATCAAGCAGGCATTGGGCAACAATTCCACCCCAAAGCTCCTCTACCTTAAGCTGATTCTGCACATACTGTTTGAATATAACATCGCTTACACTTTTATCATTAAAATTAGACTCTTTCTGTTCATGTTTCTAGGGTGGCATAATTTACTGAGGTGGCAAGCTCCTGCTTGTCATAAAGGCCGCAGACCTTTTCTAAGAAAGCAGCTAAGACCGCTTCTGCCAAGTAGGAGCTTTGCAGCCCATCCCCGGCACCACGCCGCGTGAATGTGGAAAGGGCTTTTAGCCGCTAATTACCAAAAATGGGCGCTTCAGCGAGCTCCCCTACCGTACAGGAGCAAGCCGGGAACCGGCAAGGCCCACAGATTTTGGTTCCATCTGTAGATATTACTGTAACATGATGAATTTCTGGGTATCCAGACTGTGCCCATCTGCTTTCAGCCGCAGAAAATAGATCCCTTTGCTAAGGCGAGGCGGGGTCCAGAAATCCGATCCGGAAAAATTCTCTGATTGGATGAATCTACCTTTGATGTCGTAGAGTTCCAGCTTAATGTCTTTAGAGAGACCCTTGTCAATTTCCACAAAAATATCTTGCGAAGGCAGCACAACGCTTGGTTGTATCCGCAATTGGGGGCTACGAATCTGCAGACAAGGATCCGAATTTGCCGTATAATTCATGGTATGATAAAGATCATAGCTTTGATTTGGTTCCAGCATGAGATTCCCTTCATAATCCGCGGCATCCAGATACTCCGGATGAAATATCCTAATCCAGGTATTACGGGGATATAAATCCAAACAGAGAGTCCCGGTATAATCTGTATGCCCGATGGCAAAAACACTGGATTCGGTGAAGACCGGAATATCCTCCAGAGGCTCTCCTTGCAGATTCTGCACATGGATGTTCAGTTGACTGCGGCAAGGACAATCGTAGTTCTCCACCAGAAGCGGATCCGGGCTCTTTGCCCAGGACTTGTAACTCGCATAACCATCGTAGCTAGGAAAGCAAAACATATGTTGATATATAGATTCACTCCCCAGCAAGGAGCTAACCTGGCAGTCTCGACCATCTCCCCAACTAACTGATTCCACCATTTCCCATATATGCATAGAAAGATTTCCGCTTTCTCGGGAGGGTGAGATCAAGGGCATCAGTTCACTTAAATTGATTTCGAAGGGATACTCTCCTTCAGGAATATCCGGAATGGTGTAAAATAGGTTTACGCCGTCCACAATAATTTCGATCTCGCTCCCGTTGTGCCAAGCTGTTTGGTAGCCAAATTGGAGAATTAACTCATCCGCATCCGTAAACCAAAGCTGCTGCACCAGCATTGGCTCCAGCGGATTTGCTGCCAAAGATACAGCCACAAAAAAGACGACCATTAGAAATAGCTTTCTCATATTACACTCCTTTGATCACAGGTTTTGCATATCCACAATACATGTAGCAATAATTGTTCCAGATATCAAGCTTTATGCAAATAATAAGCTTGCCCGAAGACAAGCTTTAAAGGTTTGGGATTTAGGTTCTTGGCTCAGTATCCGTTTAGTTGATTCCGATTATCCTGCGCAAAAGCTTTAGTTTCTGCTCTGCCAGGGGGCGGGCTTTTTCACCGCCTGCGTGCAAGATGTTTTGGATCTGGTCCTTATCTGCCATAAGTTCTTCATAGCGAGTGCGATATGGTTTCAATTCCTCATTCATGCGTTCGAAGAGCTCTTGTTTGGCGTGTCCCCAGCCCATCCCTCCGGCAAGGTAACGCTCTCTTAATGCCTGGATACTGCTTTCGTCTGCAAAGCATTTGTAAAGCGCAAACACGCTGCAGGAATCCGGATCTTTGGGCTCTTCCACGCTTTGGGAATTGGTAACTATCTTCATCACCAGTTTTCTAAGCTGTTTTTCCGGAGCAAAGAGGGGGATAATATTGCCGTAGCTTTTACTCATTTTGCGTCCGTCCAAACCCAGCACTGTTTTGGAGCTTTCGTGCGCCAGGGCTTGAGGGAGTTTCAGGGCATCCTGTCCATAGATGTGGTTGAAGCTTTGGGCAATATCCACCGCCATTTCCACATGTTGAAACTGATCGTTGCCCACGGGCACCAGGTCTGTATCAAAGAGCAGGATATCCGCAGCCATCAATACGGGATAAGTAAAAAGACCCATGTTAACGCCGTCGTCGGGATCTTTAGCAGCTTCCAGATTGGCTTGCAGCATTGCTTTATACGCATGGGCACGGTTCATCAGACCCTTGGGTGTAAAAGCGAGCAGGATGGTGAGCAATTCAAAGGTTTCGGGGATGTCGCTCTGCCTATAAAAAAGCACTTTATCGGGATCGAGCCCGCATGCCAGCCAGGCGGCAGCAATCTCGAAGGTCATATCCCGGATCGCTTGAGGATCCTTAGTGCTGTTTAAAGCATGGTAATCCGCGATAAAATAGCGGGCTTCGCAAGTCTTACTAAGCTCTAGAGCAGGCTTAATCGCTCCCAAAAAGTTTCCGATATGGGGTATTCCGGTAGGTTTGATTCCGGTAAGAGCTATCTTTGTCATCTGTTATCCTTTATTCATCTTCATAAATTGCCAGGCAGGTGAGTTCATCCGCCAGAGCATCAGTGATCTCTACATTCACCAGAATGGGGCTATCCGGCTTAAGCCCATCCACATAGGCAAAGCCATCCACTTCCGGAGCCTGAAACCACAATCTTCCATAGAAGGATTTCATATCTTGGCTATAGCCTTCTATCAGCATCTGATGGCGGCTGCCCACCAGAGCCTGCATCTTCTGTTCTTTTTGCGTATCAAGCTTCATCGAATACTGATCAGCCAGATTTTGCACAAAAGCCCAGTCGAACTCGAAGTCCTCCCCCTTTTGTTCCATTTCTTTTTCAGGAGAGTAAGCAAAGACCCCGGTGTGTAGTATATCCACTTCCTGCAAAAACTGATCAAGCAGAGCCCTGTCTTCATTGGTCTCTGAAGGGTAGCCCAGCATCAGAGTAGTTCTGAATACGGCATTGGGAATTTCGCGACGGATGTGCAGAAAAAGCTCTTTTAGCTCCTGATAGCCTTTTTTACGGTTCATCAACCGGATGATGCGGTCGCTGCAGTGCTGGATGGGGATTTCGAAATATGGCAACAGCTTGGGGAAGCGTTTCCAAAGCTCCGTCCACTCCGGTTCAAAATGATCCGGGTGCATATACATGATCCTGATCCAATCAAAATCCGGGATTTCATGCAAGGCTTCCACAAGTTTTGGTAAAGCCTTTTCCCCGTAAAGATCTGTGCCATACATACAGGAATCCTGCGCTATCAGAACCAATTCCCTGCCTCTGCCTCTTAAACGCCCGGCTTCTTCAACCAGCTTTTCGATGGGCTCTGAGACCAGCTTTCCCCTTATTGAGGGAATCATGCAGTATGTACAGTAGTTTTCGCAACCATCTGAGATCCTGAGGTAAACGTGCTGACCGTCCTCAAATGCTTCACGTTCCGCATAGTTTAGGGAGCGCGGTTTTACTCCTTTGGGCAGAACATAACGCAGGAGATACTTCTCGAAGGCAGCAAAATCCTTCAAGGGGATCCATTTGTTTACTTCCGGGAACAGCCCTTGAAACTCCTCCAAAGCGCGGTTCATTACGCATCCGGTTACCACTACCCTGGTCTTTTTGGGCTTGATTACATCCAAAATCTCGGATAGCACGTCGTCCAGCTCGCCCAATGAAGCCGCGAGGAAGGCGCAGGTATTTATCAATACGATATCTGCGTCTTCCACATATCGGGCTTCATGAAAGCCGTAACATTTCAGGATGTGCAAGAAACGCTCGCTATCCACGAGGTTTTTGGCGCATCCCAGGCTTTCAAGATAGTATTTCATTTATTTTAAGAGGTGAATAAAGAGTCCGCTGCGAAGCTTGGGCTCAAACCAGGTGGATTTGGGGGGCATGATCTCGCCGGCATCGGCAATACCGATCAGTTCGTCCATGGAAGTGGGATACATGGCAAAAGCTACTTTTTCTCTGCCACTATCCACCCGTTTCACCAATTCACCCAATCCGCGAATTCCACCCACAAAATCTATGCGTTTGTCCGTGCGGGGATCCTCTATGCCCAGGATTGGATGGAGTAGGTTCTTCTGCAAAATGGATACATCCAGATTTTCCACTACATCTTTCTGATTCCAGGTACCGGGTTTGGGGCTTATAAAATACCATTTACCATCGATATACATACTCACCTGATGCAATTTGCCCGGCTTGAATTCTGCTGGGGCGGGGATCTCTTCGAGATTCCATTTTTCCTGCACTTTGGTAAAGAAATCCTTGCTGCTGAGACCATTGAGATCTTTAACCACACGGTTGTAATCGAATATCTTAAGCTGGTTATCCGGGAAGATCACAGTCATGAAGTAGTTAAACTCATCTTCCGGGCTGAAATCCGGGAATTGCTCGCGGCGCAGCAGACCAACCTTGGCGGCGCTGGCAGTGCGGTGGTGTCCATCTGCTACATAAAGATAGCGCATGCCGGCAAAGGCATCCTGAATTCTGGTGATATCTTCGGGATTATCCATCAGCCACAGAGTGTGTCCAATGCCGTCATCCGATACGAAATCGTAAACCGGTTTTTGGCTATTGCAAATATTGGCTACTACGCTATCAATTACGTCTTGATGCCGATAAGTAAAAAACACGGGGGATGGATGGGCGTCGCAGGTATCCACATGCTTAATGCGGTCTGCCTCTTTTTCAGCACGGGTATGCTCGTGTTTTTTGATCGTACCGTCCATATATTCATCAACCGAGCTCAAGCCCACCAAACCGTACTGCTCGCGACCGTCCATGGTCTGTCTGTAGATATAGAACATAGGCTTTTCATCTTGAATCATATGTCCGTCGCTGATGTATTTATAAAGGTTTTCCCGGGCTTTGGCATATACGCTGGGGTGGTAAAGATCTGTACCTTCCGGCAGATCCACTTCCGGCTTTTCAACATGGATAAAGCTGAGGGGATTCTTATTCACTTCTTCGCGGGCTTCATCGGAATCCATCACGTCGTAGGGCAGAGATGCAATTGCTTGTGCTTTGTCCGGAACCGGACGTACTGCTTTAAAAGGTCTGAATGTGGCCATTGTTTTACCTCGTTTCTATATTTTTATTGCTTTGTGTTTAAGCGAAATAGCTTTTCAGCACTTTGATGAGATCAGTGTGATCCCGGGTGCCGGCGCTTTCCCGAATTGAGTGCATAGCCCACATGGGGTTGCCGATATCTACAGTCTCGATGCCCAGGTTTGCAGCTACTACTGGTCCTACGGTACTGCCACAGGGCATGTCGCTGCGAACCAGAAACTCCTGATGCTTTACCTTAGCTTCTTCGCAGAGCTGAATGAAGCGTAAGCTGCTGTCTGAAGTGGAAGCATAGCGAAGATTGGCATTACGTTTGATCACCGGGCCCCGGTTCATTTTGGGGCTGTAATCCGGATCGTATTTATCGGCATATGAGGGATGGAAGGCATGCGCCATGTCTGCTGAAATCAT
>CAZJJH010000118.1:0-5620 GCA_964546265.1 uncultured Candidatus Cloacimonadota bacterium | reverse complement strand
TCGCTCCTCCGCGTCCCACATTGATAATATCAATACCTCTGTAACGATCTGCCACGTATAGGGTTGAGCCTTCCCTTGTAATCTTATCTCCAATCAATGTATTAATAAAGTATATTTTACCAAACTGATTAAGCGAATCTATTGGGCTGACCATATTGGTCGGTTCCCTACTGGAAACGTAAATATAGTTCCCGCTCAGGAAGTTTGTATCCTCGATCTTAAACAGCGATGTATAGGCGGTTTCCAATCTGGGCTGCCAGGCATTAAAAGTACTGTAAACCCACATCTGGTTCTGGTTTCTTACCAGTACTTGACCATCAGATACATCGATACTGAGGGCTTCGGAATCCTCTATCTTTCCCAAAGGATAAAGAAAACGATTGTCTATAGCCAGTAAAACGAGGCTTAAGGCAAGCATCAACAACATAACTGTAATGCGTTTCATGTATGCCTCCTTGGGCATTATTTAGCTTTTATCCTGCAGAAGTAGGCGTACTATTTTGTCGGAATTGATCCCTTCAGCTTCTGCAGCGAAAGACACCAGAATTCTATGCCTCAAAACTATCGGGGCAACCTGGCGGACATCTTCTTCCGATGGGCTCAACCTACCGGAAAGAGCTGCTACTGCTTTGGCTCCCAGAACCAGGTATTGCGAGGCCCTTGGACCGGCTCCCCAGCTTACCCAGCGCTTGATCTCGGCATCAGCATCCGGATTTCCGGGTCGGCTGGCACGAACCAGATTCACTGCATATTTTAACACGTGGTCGCTTACTGGAAGGTCTCTTATCACTTTCTGCATATCCACAATCTGCTCGGCGCTTAAGATAGCAGAGATATCCGGCATCTGATTACCGGTGGTATTTTCTACAATCTTGAGCTCTTCTTCGTAATCCGGATAGTCTATAGTAATATAAAACATAAAGCGATCCAACTGCGCTTCGGGCAGAGGGTATGTGCCTTCTTGTTCTATCGGGTTTTGGGTAGCCATTACGATAAACGGCTTTTCCAGCTTCCATGTCTTATTACCACTCGTGATGGTGTTTTCCTGCATAGCTTGTAAAAGAGCGGATTGAGTTTTAGGTGGAGTGCGGTTGATTTCATCTGCCAAAATGATATTGGCAAATACGGGACCCTTTAAGTATTCAAAGCCCCGTTGACCAGTTTTGGTATCTGTAACCAGAATATCAGAGCCGGTGATATCGGAAGGCATCAGATCCGGTGTAAACTGGATCCGAGAAAAACTTAGCGAGAGGCTTTGCGCCAAAGACGAGATCAATAATGTCTTGGCTAAGCCGGGAACGCCTTCTATCAAAACATGTCCATTGGCAAAAAGTGCAGTTAATACGTTGTCAGTAACCAGGTTTTGACCTACAATGGCTTTTGATATCTCCATTTTGAGATCTTTTACTTTTTCTGCCAGCAAACCGATCTTGGCAATGCTGTTATCCATCTATCTTTTCTCCTTTGAAAATCATCTTAATCACCTCATATCCTGAAATTGCAAATGCCACTGAGCCAAAACATACCATCAGGATTGCCGTGAGGATATGAGCGAAAGCCATGATTGCCGAGGCACTGGACTTTGTCAAACTAAATCCCAGACTAAAGATTATGATCATCATCCATTCATTGCTGCCCAATTGTGCCGGAGGTTGGGGCAGGGCATAACTTAAGTTTATCAAAGTGTAGCCAAAAAGCACCATAATGAAACCGAGTTCTATGTTAAAAGCCTGGAACAGCATGAAGAAATATAAGCCATCCAGCAGAATGCCTAAAACTGTGAGAAGCAGGGCTGATATCAACATTAGAGGCTTGTGCTCGAAGATGTTCAGTCCTTCTACAAAACGGGCCATCAGCGTAGTAAGCCGGGATCGGAACCGTTTAGGGCTGAATCTGGCGAAAACTGCCAACACCTTCAGCACCAGTTCCTTGCGCCATGCTGCCAGGATCAGGATGCCTGCAGACAAAATGAATACCAGGCTGAGGAGGATCAAAAGAACTCCCAAGGCTGGATTGATCTCTATGCTGAGAAATGGGATTAGAATCAGGATGCTTAGAATTCCCAACGTGTCAAAACTCTTATCGATAAAAACAGAGGGTAATGTGCTACTGATTGGCAAGTTATGATTTCTTTTGATGAACCAGCTCTTGACTAATTCACCAGCGCGAATGGGGATCAAATAATTAAGCAGGTTTCCACCCATCGCGTATAACCAAGTTTCCGATACACGTAGCCGGATACTCTGTCTCAAGATCAGATTCCACCTGAAGGAGCGTACAAAATAGGCGCTAAGGTAGAAAATGGAAGCATAAACAACGTATCGGAGGTCCAGGCGGAGGAAATAGCCCTTGACCTCTTCAAGCGGAACGTAACTGAGCCAGAGGGCGACAAGCCCAATGCCCAATATACTGCCCAGTAAGATAATCAGTTGATTTCGCTTGTTCACTGGCAGAAAAGCAGGTAGCGATGATGCGCCCAGAAACGTTTAAATACCTGTGGTGCATACCGCTCTAAAAAGCTAAGACGCAACATACGGCGAGCAAAATCCGGATCTTCTCCTCGGTAGTATGGTAAGATAGATAGCGGAGCTTCAGGCAAAGAATCCGCTTCAGAGAAATGTTTCTTGCAAGTTATGCCAAAACGCTGCTGGAAGAAATCTTCTTTGTTCATCCCGATATCCGGCCAGGGCGGACAATCAATATAATTCTCTTCCAGCAAATTCCAGCCATTTTTCTGCATCAGAAAAATGATACTGGCTCGATCTATGAAGCTGGGATGCAGATTGGGATATCGCTCCGGAGTGTAGCCTTTCAACTGACCCTTGAAGCCAATGCCTTCAGTATTTGGAACACAGATCAGGATACATTTTGCTGAAATCCGGCAGATTTCCTTGATGAATCCGGAAAGATCATTCACAAACCACATTGCTGAGAAATTGAAACATAAATCTATACTATCATCAGGGTAATCAAGTAGTTTGAATCCTTTATTGTATCTGATATCTATCTGAAGCCCAAGCTTGTTCCAAGTCTCTTTGATCAGGTCAATGCGTTCAAGGTCGTCATCTTCAAGCATTATTCTGCATCCTTTTTGGGCAAGAGCGACGAGATTTATCCCGCTTGTGCCAGTAAAACCGAAGCATGGGCTTTCAAGCGCGCTGGCAAAATGGTATTCATCATAGAGCTTTAGCAGTAGTTTATTAAGAATAATTCTTTCATAAGACGAACCAAGACCTTCATTTGCAATCGGATAGTAGTTCTTCCAGCTATTGATAATCGGGATCGCCATTCATTTCCTCAGGTAATCGTCTATAGTGATCTGGATATCCGGGATGCTAAAGTGAGGTTTATAATTTTCCTTCTCCATTGTTGAGTGGAAATCCTGCACATCGTAGAACCAGCTTTTAGAGATGAGCTCAAAGCGGCTAACAAAAAGTTCGTTTTTTAGAATACGTGATATCCGCTCGCCCAGAGTAAAAAAGAATCTATCCACGGTAAGAATCTGAGGATAGTTCTTGCCGTGAACTTGCCTGGAGATAAAATTTACCAGCGCGTGGAGCTGCACCGGTTCCCGATCTGCGACATTCCACGCGAAGGAATGTTCAAATTCGTTGACTAAAGCCCATCTAAAGGCTTGCACCAGACCGTCAATATGGCAGAGATGGATCCAGACTCGTTTGTTGATAAGGGGGAAACGGTGTTTGTGGACCATGCGGATCAGCTGGTAGGGAAAGCCGTAATCGCCAGAGCCATAGCTAACACTTGGTCTGATGATTGCTGCTTTCAGCCCGTGTAATATGGCTTTACCGATCAATTTCTCGGCTTCTATCTTGGTATAATGATAGTAATTATCATTTTGTTTCTGGGTCTGAGAATTTGCCGGCAACTCCTGCGGGATTGCTCCAAACACGCCAACCGAGCTGCAGAAGATTAACTTTGCCTGGTGTTTCAAGCAATAGTCCACCATCTGTTCTGTGCTACTTACATTGCTTCGGTAAAATTGATCCCTAGTAGCTTTTCTACCGCCTCTGAGGGCGCCGATATGAAGGATTGCACGATAGTTTTGGAGGGCAAGGAAATCCCGCAAAGCAGGGGTATCTGCCAGATCAAGCTCGATAAAATTGATCTTACCGTCAAAGCTGGATGTGCGGCTGGGGGAAGTTTTGGGTCGAATAATGGCATCTATTTCATAGTCCAAGCCAATAAGCTCTCCTAAGACTGCCGATCCGATGAATCCGGTGGCACCTGTTATCAGGATTCTATCCAAAGAGTCTCCGATACCATTTTCTATGATGTTTGCGGGGGTGGTGCACATGCACATAGGAATAGGGAACTTTGTCCCCGGTGCCGATGGCGGCAGGGAATTTGTTACATAAAAGATCGGCTGTTCTCTCGTCGATTCGCTCGCAGATCAACCGATAAGCCTCAAACATGGCGGAATAATCCGAACGGACATGATCATCAGATGCCAAAAAATGAGTCCAGCCGTTTTCGATTAAAACCCATGCGGTTTGCCTTACCTTTTCGCCATAGAGTCCCAATAGGGAACCTGCATTTGTTTGGATATGAATGTTTTTATCGTTCAGGTCTCTGGCTTGGCTGGGCTTTTTCATGATGCTTACATATCTCTCGGCATGAGCCAGAATTGGTTTGTAACCATTGCGAAGCAGGGGATATACATTGCTGTAAAAATCTGTGGGCAAGCCGTTTAGTTCGCTTTCGATCAAGATGTAGGGGCCGTCTTTCAGCACCAGGTTGTTTTTACGAATGTCGTCCAGGATGCCGGGATGGATAAATATTTCGAACCCGCTGTGAAGCTTCAGGCCTATTCCTGCATCTTTAGCCGCTTCTACCAAAGCAAGCATCTTCGCGTCGTAATCTGCGCGGCTATAGTGGTAATGTCCCCGGAAAAAATGAGATGTAAGATACACCTCTTCTACTCCGCCGAGCTCCATTTGTTGCAATTGCTTCAAACTGCGCTGAAGATCCTGGGAGCCATCGTCAATATTTGGAATAATATGAGAATGGATATCTATCATGGCTCATCAAGGCAGTCTTTCTGATATCATCTGCACAAATTCCAGCAAGACGGCGTTGTGGGGGAAAGGTGCAATATTTCTGCTACACTCATCTAAAAGGTTTTCCACTTGCTTACGGGCTTTATCGAAGCCCAGCAGACCGGTATAACTGGCTTTGGAAACCGGCACATACTCTTCGGAAAAATCAAGGCCATCACTGCCGCGAGCATAATCCTTCTCGATATCGTCAATCATCTGATATGCCATGCCAAGATTCACCGCGTAGTTGTTTAAAATCTGTGTTGTGTTCTCATCCGCACCTGCCATAATACAGGAGATTTCCGAACACGCCAACAACAGGGAGCCTACTTTTTTCATATCTATATAGCGTAATGTGTTTATTTTCATGACCTTGCGTTTACTGGAGAGATCAATGGCCTGCCCGCCAATCAAACCATAACTCTTGGAATTAATTGCCAGGCTGCGGATTGCCAGATTTGCTTTGCCAGGGTCTTTGATCCCGGCGATCAATTCAAAAGCCAGTATATACAAAGCATCACCCGCCAGAATCGCGACAGCGTTTCCATCTTCCTGCTGAATTG
>CAZJJH010000117.1:0-5713 GCA_964546265.1 uncultured Candidatus Cloacimonadota bacterium | reverse complement strand
ATATCACCCAAATCAACGCCGAAATTCCCGGGGATACCATGTTTCCCATATTCGATGCCAGTGAATGGGATATGGAAGTTTTGGAAAAGAGAATTACAAAGAGTGGATATGAGATTCTCTTCTTGAAATATATTCGTAAAAAATCAGGCACAAAAGCCCGAGATAACTAGAAAAAGGGGCCGAAGATGGAACACGATGCCAGGATATTGATAGTAGATGATGATGATGTGGTTATCAGCATCGTCTCGAGCATGTTGAAGCGAGATCAATATATCACGGATTTCTGCCATAGTGGTGAGGAAGCCCTACAGAAGATTCTGGATAACCATTATGAACTGGTTTTGCTGGATGTAAACATGGGTTCTGGCCTAGATGGTTACGACACTTGCAGGTTGATGCACAAATCCCGTCCAGATCTGCCGGTTATCCTGGTTACAGCCAGCCAGGATGATGAATCTGTAAACAATGGCTTCGAAGCCGGATCTGCAGATTACATCAAGAAACCGGTATCCCGCCTGGAGCTACTTGCCAGAGTGAATAACACTATCACGCTGAAGCGGGCTGAGCGGCGGAATCTGCAGCTTATTGATGCTTTGCGGAAGGATCTCAATACAGCTTCGAATATCCAACAAGCGATGCTGCCCAAATGGGTCTATCTGGACAAGGAGATTCTCTTCTCGTCTTACTATGAGCCCTGTGAAGCAGTAGGTGGTGATCTCTTCGACAGAATCAAACTTTCGGACACAAAATATGTAGTTTATATCGGTGATGTATCCGGGCATGGAGTGCAAGCAGCGCTGTTAATGGCGGCTATCAAATCCACAATTAAGCTAATGATTGAGGCGTATCAGGACAGTAAAACCATGGCAGAGCTTTTTACCAAGCTGAACGAGAGGCTGTATAACGATCTTTTCATGCATAACAATTATCTCACCTTGCTGATGGGTGTGGTAGATTTGCAGGAGCAGGAAATTCGCTTCTTGAATGCCGGTCACCCACCGTTGATTAAGATTGATTCTTTAACCGGAAGTATAAAAGTAATGGATGAAAAAGGATCTCTGCCTTTAGGCTGGATGCCAAACACAACCTATCATGAAGATGAGATCGAGCGGCTTCCATTGTGCAATACCGATATCTTCCTGGTGTTTACAGATGGGATCTATGAATGCACAAATCATAACGATCTGCAGTTTGGGATTGAAGGGATCAAAACCTTGCTGCATAACATTTCGGATCGCGATACCTGTATAACCATACCCTTCAAGATTATTGACTACCTGATTCGGAATGGCTTTGAAACGAATCTTGACGATTTTACTCTGTTCGCATTTCAAGCTCTGCAAGCAAAAACGGAGCTGGTGCTCTCGGAAGGGATTACCAAACATCATCATATCGTATTGCGCTCTGCTTTGAAAGAGGTAGGAAAGACGGCTCAAGATTGTGAAAAACTAGTTTTGGACTGGACTCATGATGCGCAATTGGCGGCAAAGGTGGAGCTGATAGTGGATGAATTTTTGAACAATATCATCACTTACGGATATAACTATCAGGAAGATGCTGAGATTGTGGTGGAATTTCGGGTGATTCCGGATATGCTTTCCATCCGCTTTTGGGACAAGGGCATCGAGTGGGTTCCAGAAAACCTTAGCTACAGCATTGAAGAACCCTACGATTTTGAGTTGGACGGTATGGATTCTAGCGGTAGAGGAGTAAAGATAATAATGTCCATGAGCAATCGCTTTGAACGGAAACGATATGGTTATCTGAACGAGACAAAAGTAGAAATTGACCTATGATTACTATCATCCTCAGGGCAAAGAACGAAATGCCCTATCTAGCAGAAACCCTGCGTATGTTTCGGCAACAAAGCAGGCAGGATTTTGAATTAATCTGTGTAGATTCCGGCTCCAGGGATGGTGGCTGGGAGTTGTTGCAAAAGACCGATGCCGCAAAAGTATACCAGATTTCCCCGGAAAGCTACATCCCCGGAAAAGTTTTAAACGAAGCTATTAGCTATGCCAAAGGGGATATCATCGTGTTCAACAACGCGGATGCCATCCCTCAAGATGATTTCTGGTTGGATAAGCTGGTAAAACCACTGGAAGAGGATCCGCAGCTTGTGGCTGTATATGCAAATCAACTTCCGCGCAAAGATGCCAGCCCTATTGTGATTAAGGATTACCAGAGGGCTTTTGGAGATGGAAAGGTAGCTGCCAAATGGCGTCACTTCTTTTCTCTGGCGAGTTCCGCGGTTCGGGCGGATGCCATAAGAGAGCACCCCTTCAACGAAAGCCTGAATTATTCGGAAGACATTGAATGGTCCTGGCGCATGAAAAAGCAGGGCTTCAAGATTGCGTATGTTCGAGATGCGATTGTAGAACATTCTCACAATTACAATCTCAAGCAGATTGCCAAAAGATACAAGGGCGAGGGAGTTGCGGAGGCATTCATTTATAGGGACATTTACGAACAGGATGGCTCCGGTCTGTCTTTTGGCAGATCAGTTTTGGCAGCGGCAATCGCGGAGATTCTAAGGGACGTTTTGTATCTGCTGAAAGTAAAAAAGGCTGCTTATATCCCCAAAGCCAAGCTGTATCGCTTTGCGCAAAGATATTATGCATGGAAAGGCAGAACATCTGCATTTTACAAAGCTAAGAACAGTAAAAAGAAAATCCTGATGAGCTGCCTTGCCTTCGATGATGGTAAATCAGGTATTGCGGATTACATCATCTCTGTTACCGCTCAGTTCATCAAAGAACATGAAGTGTACCTGTTGATCCATCCTTCAGATAAAGAGATTTTTCCGCTGAGAGACGAAAATCTGCATTTTATTGAGATTTCTGAAACTCTGAAGAAGCCGATTCTTTCAATGTTGTGGCATCTGTTTATTCTGCCCTATTGGCCCTCTTTGAAGCGTTATGACCTGATCTTCTTACCGGCGGCAAACCGGCGCTTGTTCTGCAAATACAATTCCAGGACCATCGTTACTTTCCACGATCTTTCCCAATTTCACATCCCGGGGAAGTATGATTTTTTACGAATGCTGTATATCAGACGCATTGTTGGCCATTATTTACATAAAGCCCCACGAATTTATGCCATCAGCGAAAGCACCAAGTATGATTTGCGCCGATATTACGGCATTCCCGGAAACCGCATTCATGTGAATTACAATGGCTATGACCCAAACAAACTACTCAATCCGGTTGCCCGGGCTGAGCTGGAGCAAAAGTATGGTTTTAAGGGAGATTATTTCCTCTATATTGCGCGCATCGAACATCCGGGAAAGAATCACCTAAATCTGCTAAAAGCTTATGAAAAATTACCGGATAGCATTAAGCAGCGTTATTGCCTGGTCCTGGGCGGAAGCATGTGGAATGGGGGAGAAGTGGTAAAGCGCTATTGGGAAAAGATGAAAGATAAGGATAGAGTGTGTTTTGCCGGTTTTGTAAGCAAAGGTGACCTGGCAGGACTCTATAAGCACGCATCGCTGTATGTGTTCCCCTCGCTATACGAAGGCTTTGGCATCCCGATGCTGGAAGCTTTTGCTTCTGGTGTGCCGGTGCTTTGTTCAAATACTTCTTCATTGCCGGAGATCGGGAAAAATGCGGTGCTTACCTTTAACCCCAATAAACCCAAAGAGATAAGTTCAGCGATACAGACCATAATCTCGAATCCATCTTTGTATGAAGAGCTTAAAGCTCGCGCATACAAGCGATTAGAGGCTTTCAGCTGGGAAAGGCATGCCAAACGGCTGTTGGAGACCCTTGCGACACCTTAAAATTCGTTCAAGCATCAGAAAGAGCAGTGATAGAATTTGATGTAGACTGAAGGATTGGGCAGGGAATACTTCTGCACTAAGGCAGATTCTATACCACACCGGCCCGGATTAGATCGTGCATGTGTAATATGCCCACAGCTTTACCGCTCTCATCCACAACCGGTAGAGCCGTAATGCTATTTTCTTCCATCTGTGCCAGCGCTCTTACTGCCAGATCTTCAGCGCTGCAATATTTGGGATTTACGGTCATGCAATCCTGGGCGAAATTATCCAACAGAGCATTTCCCTTTTCTTGCAACTGCCGGCGCAAATCTCCATCAGTAATAATGCCCAGCATCTTGCTATCCTGATCTATCACCATAGTACAGCCCAGCTTCTTGGATGTCATTTCCAATACCGCGTCCATCATTGCTGTATCGGCAGATACGCAGGGTAAAGCATCGTTACTGTGCATCAGGTCTTTTACTTTCAGCAACAGTTTTTTGCCGATGGCTCCTCCCGGATGGAAACGAGCGAAATCGTTCAACGAGAAATTCCTGTCTTTAAGCAGAGCGATAGCGAGGGCGTCTCCTAATGCCAGGGCAACTGTTGTGCTGGAAGTAGGTACCATACCCAAAGGCTCCAGATTGCTGTCAAACTTTGTATAAAGCACCGCATCGGAAGCTTTTGCCAATTGCGAATCGGGATTGCCTGTGATGCTGATTAGCGGGATGCCAATGAACTTTATGAAGGGTATAATGGCGAGCATTTCAGAGGTGTTTCCACTATTGGATATAGCTATTACAAGATCCTGTTTGGAGAGCATGCCAAGATCTCCGTGAATGCCTTCGGCAGCATGCAGGAAGATAGAGCTTGTACCGGTGCTGGCGAGAGTGGCGGATATCTTACGAGCGATAATCCCGGCTTTCCCGATGCCAGTGAGTACTACTTTGCCCTGGCACCCCTTAAGAAGCTGGAAGGCTTTTTCCACTTCCAACGGAGAAAGCGCCTCTGCCACCGAGGTGATGGCAGAAGCTTCTTTCTTCAACTCTTCGATTACACTTGCAAATATGCTCATCGTTCACTTTTGATCAGCGCAATAGCATCAGCAAAGCTCATTGCGCCCAAATCACCTTTGGTGTGACGTCTTAACGTAAGAGTGCCTTCTTCGGCTTCTTTTTTACCCACAATGCACATGTATGGTATCTTTTTCAGCTCAGCTTCTCTGATCTTGTATCCGATTTTCTCGCTACGGGTATCAATCTCTACCCGCAACCCTTCTGCCAAAAGCTGTTCTTGCAGTTTATGGGCATAGTCCAATTGAGCGTCGGTAATTGGCAGGATCATCATTTGCACGGGAGCCAGCCACAAGGGCAGATCCCCACCATGATACTCCAGCAGGGTAGCAAAGAAACGTTCAACCGAGCCCAATACTGCACGATGGATCATGTAAGGTCGGTGGGCTTGATTGTCGGCACCAATGTACTGCATATCAAAGCGTTCAGGCAGGTTAAAATCAAACTGTATAGTTGTACATTGCCAGGCTCTACCAATGGCGTCCTTGATCTTTATATCGATTTTGGGACCATAAAAAGCACCGCCACCTTCGTCGATACTAAAATCCAAACCCAGCTTGTTCAGCGAAGCTTTCAGGCTTTCGGTAGCCATCTCCCAATCGCTGTCCTCACCTACCGCGGCTTCCGGTTTGGTAGAGAGATATATCATAAATTCTTTGAACCCGAAGGATTTAAGCATGTCCAGAGAGAATACAATGAGCTTTTCAACTTCTTCACTTACTTGCTCAGGAGTGCAGATGATATGGGCATCATCCTGGGTAAAACCACGCACTCGCATTAAACCGTGCAATACGCCGCTACGCTCATATCGGTAAACCGTTCCCAATTCTGCCAGGCGCACCGGTAATTCACGGTAGCTGTGATGGTTTGCGTTGTA